>NZ_QSGH01000022.1:0-25732 GCF_003468085.1 Collinsella sp. AM41-2BH | reverse complement strand
CCATCAGCTCAATGTGTTCGGTTGAGATCGGAAATCAACCCTTATAAAACGATACCGTCCATAGAGTTGGCGACATTCTCGACCAGCCCGGCGCGCACGGCTTCGGCCGCCGCAAGCGTACCGTTTTTAACAGCTTCGACCGAGGTGGCGCCATGGCCGATCAGAACCACGCCGCGCAGGCCCAAAAGAATCGCACCGCCCTTGGCGTCGCCAGAGAGCTTGGCCTTTATCTCACGCATCTGCTTTTTAATGAGCAGCGCGGCGATCTTGGTGCCAAGCGAAGACATAAAGACGCCCTTGAGCTCCTGCAACAAAAACTTGGCAGCGCCCTCGGTGGCCTTGAGCGCAATATTGCCCGACATGCCGTCGGCCACGACGACATCGAAGTGGCCCGAGGTAAGGTCGGTACCCTCGCAGTTGCCCACAAAGCCGGGAACGGCAGCCTTCATGGCCGGGAAGCAGGACTTGGTAAAGTTGGAGCCCTTCTCGTCCTCGGTGCCGTTAGCAAGCAGGCCCACGCGGGGATGCTCGATACCCAAAACGACGCGGGCATAGGCGGCGCCCATCTGGGCAAAGCGCACCATATCGTCCACCTCGACATCGGGGTTGGCGCCCATATCGCACAGCACCGTCAGGCCGCCGGCGCGATTGGGCAGTGCATTGGTCAGACAGGGGCGCACCGGCTGCTTCTTGCCTTCGGCCTGATACCTAAACGGCGTCACATAGGCGGTAGCGGCAGCGGTCATGGCACCGGTCGAACCGGCAGAGAAGAACGCGTCAGCATTGCCCTTCTTGATAGCGCGGCACGACAGCACGATCGAAGACTTGCGTTTGGTCATCACGGCGCGAATGGGATCGTCATCCATGGCGATAACGTCGGGTGCCTCAAGGGCCTCAACACGTGCGTGGGAAGCAGCAAAGGGATTGACGATTTCGGCTGGGCCAGCTGCCAAGACCTCGATATCGGGATCGGCGGCAAGCGCAGCCTCGATACCATCGAGAACAACCTGAGGTTTCTCGTCTCCGCCCACAACGTCTACACAAACGCGAACGTTACTCATATACATGCTCCTTATACAAAAATGGCCGACTCATTGAGCCGGCCATTGTGGTTCCATTTGGAACGGCATCGCATCCAGAGTATAGCGTTACTCGGTAACGATAACCTCGCGGTCCTTATAGAAACCGCAGCTGGGGCACACGTGGTGCGGAAGCTTGACAGCGCCGCAACGGGGGCACGTGGACTGAGCCGCAGCCGAAATCTTCATGTTGGCGGAACGACGGGTGTGAGTGCGGATACGACCCTGCTTTTGTTTAGGTACGGGCATAGTGACCTTCCTTATGAACTATCCAGTGTGGCGATTACGCGCAAGTAGCGATACTACCACAGTTTTACTCATCGAGCTTGAGATTCTTCAATGCTGCAAATGGATTTTCCGTGGCAGCGGCCCATTCTGCCTCTGCCTGGGCGGCGCAATCGCATTGCTCGACGTTGAGATTACAACCGCAAGTGGGGCACAGACCGCGGCAATCGGGCTTGCACAGAACGACAAGCGGCGTGTCCATGACGACCGCGTCGTTGATGGGCTCACCCAAATCGACGATGCGGTCCTCACCCAGGAGCTCGTAGCCGTCCTCGTAGGCCTCGGGATCCTCGGGCTCCTCGAAGAGGTAGAACTCCTCGATCTCGCCGGCGATATCAAACGAGGCGGGCTCCAGACAACGGTCGCACTCGCCGGTGGCGTGCGCGCGAACCATGCCCGTGAGCAAGACACCGGTACCGGCATTGGTAAAGACAACGTCGTAGTCGATGCCGTCCTGTAGCTGATACTCCTTCTCGCCCACCATGTAGGTGGCGACGTCGACCTTACCGGTCAGCGGATACGAATCACCAGGAAACTCGAGCTGCTCGGAAAGATCGACGGTAACGCTCGGGAACTCAGCCATTACCACTGACCATTCTGCTGGGCGGCACCCTCGTTGAGCTGCTGACGGCAACGGGTAACGGTGCCGGTCAGGCTCTTGAGGTTCTCCTCCAGGTGCGTAAAGACCTGCTCTGCGTAGTCCTCGGCAGCATAACGCGTCTCGCGCTCGTACTGCTGGGCACGATCGCGGATGTCGTCGGCCTGCTGCTGGGCTAAGCGGACGATCTCCTGCTCACCGGCAATGGTGAGGGCCTGCTGCTGAGCGTCGGCGATGATGGAATCGGCCTGAGCGGCGGCGGAAGCCATAAGCTCCTCGCGCTCCTTAAGGATACGGCGGGACTTCTGCCACTCCTCGGGATAGCTCATGCGGATCTCGTCGAGGATGTTGAAGAACACGTCGGCGTCGATGACCTTGAACTGAGCGTTCTTGCCGAAAGGCGGCTTGGCTTCCTCGATCAGCCCTTCGAGCTCATCGACCAAGCTGACGATCCTATCGCCAGGAAAATTCTCGCCCGGCATCCGGTCTCCTTTCATAGGTAACATATCATCGTGCTAGTTTACCACATGCCACCAGGCAATAAAAAACGTCACGAAAAGCGATGTCTGAGCGCTTCGACCACGTTGGGCGGGACAAACGTCGATACATCGCTGCCGAGCGAGGCGATCTGGCGAACGACCGAGCTCGAGATATAGCCGTACTGCGGCGCACTCATGACAAAGATAGACTCCAGCTCGTTATCCAAGCGATAGTTGAGGTCGGCCTGCTGCAGCTCGTACTCAAAGTCGGTCATGGCGCGCAGGCCCTTGACCACGGCCCCCGCCCCCTGCTCGCGAGCGAAGTCGACCAAGAGGCCGGTAAAGGGCAGGACCTCGACGCCGTCGATATCACCGAGCGCCTCACGGGCCAGCGCCACGCGCTCATCGAGCATAAACGTGGTGCCCACACCGTTTTTACCCTGCGACTCGGCAACAGCGACGATCACGCTGGGAAAGATGCGGCGGGCACGGCGGATGACGTCGATATGGCCAAATGTGATGGGATCGAAGGTGCCCGGGACAATCACGCGGTTGATAGTGTCATTCATGGGCGTCCTCCGTGGGTGCGTCGCTATCGATACCATCATCCTCGCCGTTGCCGACCCAACGAAGCAGGTCGACCGAGGTAATGCCGTAGCGCTTCTCGCGCACGATCTCAAAGCCTGCCGGATGCGCGCCCGCATCGGCGGCGGCATGCTCAAACAGGGCATAAGCGCCAGGTGCAAGCAGACCCTGCTGAGCCAGGTTCTGCAGCAGTTCCTCGACCGGCTCGGCACCAAAAGCATAGGGCGGGTCGAGCAGGACCAGATCAAAGGGGCCGCCCGGCACACGACCGCGCGAGGCGCTCGCCAGCATGTCGCCCGTTACCACGCGCCAACGCGCACGGTCACGGCAGAGCGACTCGATATTCTTGGTAATGAGCCGCGCGGCATTCCGATCGATCTCGAACGTCGTGAGTGAGCGGGCACCACGTGAGAGCATCTCTAACCCTAAGGCACCGGAGCCGCCAAAGGCGTCCAGCACGCGGACCTCGTCCAGATCGAAGTCAAATGCCGACATGACCATAGATGCGCATGCCTCGCGCACGCGATCGGTCGTGGGGCGGGTGACATCGCGACCACGGGGCTCCTCGATCTTACGACCGCGCCATTCGCCGCCGATGATTCTCATCCTCCGCTGACCTCCTTAAAAATGTGTCGATATCGCATGGCGACCGCATCGCGCAGGGGGCGCGTCGCCACGGAGTCAAGGGTGCAAGCATACCGCAAGAGCTCGACCGCGTCCAAATGGGCCCACTCGATCAGCTCCTCGTCGGCATCCAGGTCGACAAAGCGCAGGGTCACACCGCCATGCTGGCGGTACCCCAGAATTTCGCCCTCGTGGCGCAGACGCAGGTCCATCTGGGCGAGCGTAAAGCCGTCCGAGGTCTTTTCGAGCGACTGGAGACGGTCTTGCGCCGCCGAAGCGCCGCCGTTGCCCTTGGAGTGCGTCATGACCAGGCAGGTGCCCGACACGCTGCTGCGGCCCACGCGGCCGCGCAGCTGGTGCAGGGCCGCCAAGCCAAAGCGCTCACCGTTCTCGATGACCATGACGGTGGCGTTGGGCACGTCGACGCCCACCTCGACCACCGTAGTCGAGACGAGCACGTCAATCTCGCCGCGCTTGAAGGCATCGATAACCTGGTCCTTCTCCCCCGCTGGCATGCGGCCGTGAAGGCGCTCGATGGCAAGACCCGGCAACGCCAGACGCAGGCGATCGAGCTCGGTCGCCGTATCGTGCAGCGGCACGGGGACCGTCACGCGGCCCTCGCCGTCGCGGGCGATACCGGGCACGTCCTCCAGTTCATCGGCCGAGTCGCTCGGCTCCACGAGCGGGCAAATCACGTAGGCCTGCTGACCCTTTTCATGCGCCTCGCGGATGGCGCCATAGGCAAGGTCGCGGCTCGACTCGGTAAGCACGCGTGTCGTCACGCCAGCGCCAGGGACGGGCCGATGGCGGATGATGCTCGTGTCCAGATCGCCGTAGACCGAAAGTGCCAGCGTACGTGGGATGGGCGTTGCCGTCATAACGAGCAGATCGGCACCAGGGCCCTTCGCACGCAGGGCGTTGCGTTGGCCGACGCCAAACCGGTGCTGCTCATCGATGACCACGAGCGACAGATGCTTGAACGCAACGTTATCCGAAAGCACCGCGTGGGTGCCAAAGAGGACATCGAGCTCGCCCGATTCCAGCTGCGCATGGATCCGCTCGCGCTCGGCCGCCGGCGTGGCGCCCGTCAGGAGCGCCCAGGTCATGCCAGCCTGCGAAAGCAAGGGGCCGGTCTTATCGGCATATTGACGCGCCAGCACGCCCGTGGGCGCCATAACGCAGGCCTGCGTGCCGCTATCGGCAGCCACAGCCAGCGCGCAGGCGGCAACAGCGGTCTTGCCGGTACCGACATCGCCCAGCAGCAGGCGGTTCATCACGCGCCCGCCATCGCACATATCGCGCAGGATATCTTGGAACGCGGCCTCCTGCTCGTCGCTCAGCGAAAACGGCAGGGCCTGCTTAAGCGCGGCCAGGTGCTCGCCCGCGGCGTGGGCATAGGGCACCACATCGACCAGGCCGCCGTCGTTGCGCAGGCGCAGCGCCAGCTGCAGGTAGAGGCACTCCTCGTAGGCAAGCCGTGCGCGCGCGATATCGCGCTCAGCCATGCTCGAAGGAAAGTGGATCGATCGAAGCGCACGGGCATTGCTCATCAGGCGACGTTTAACGCGCAAGCGTGCGGGAATCGGGTCGAAGGGATTGCCGACGACCTCGAGCGCGCCACTTACGATGCGGCGCATCCATGCCTGGCTCACGCCGTCACTTACGTAGTGAACCGGCAAAATGGTGCCGGCGGCGCGCCCGTCCTCGAGCTTTTCAAAGTGGGGCGAGGCCATCTGCTTAAAACCGTAGGCAAACTCAACCTTGCCCATCACGGCCAGGCGGTCGCCCTGCTTAAGCTGCTGGGCAATCCAAGGCTGACGGAAAAAGGCGACCTGCAGCACGCCCGTCTCATCAACGAGTGAGACCTCGGTCACCTGCATGCGCGGACGCGGCTTCTTTTGAACGATACGGTCGACCGTGGCGATGATGGTGCACACGGTACCAATGGGCGCCATCTCGATGGACCAGGAGCGCGTAAAGTCGAGGTATCGATGAGGGATATGGAGAAGGAGGTCCCCCACCGTCCGAATACCCAGACGGCGAAGGGCCTCCTCACGTTTACCCGAAACATATTTGAGTCGCGCGATATCCTCGTCGAGCGCATTGCTCTGGGCAAAGCGCTCCGAGACGCGCGGCACGGAGCACAGCTCGGACATGGGCAGTTGCCTACTCGATCGAGAAGATAACGGGATAGAGCGGCTGCTCGCCACGATGGGCGTCAATCTCCAGATCGGGCTGAGCCTCCTCAATGGCGTCGACAATCTCCTGGAAGGCCTCATCGGACAGTTCCTCGCCTGCCAGAATCGTCAGCGCGTCACCCTCCTCTTCCTCCTGCATACGGTTGATGCAGTCGAGCGTGACCTGCTTCACGTCGGAGCCGACCACATCGATGGAGCCGGCGATGATGCCCATGACGTCACCGGAGTGAATCGGCGAGCCGTCGGAGGCACTGGAATCGCGCACGGCACGGGTGACCTCGCCATCACGAACCTCACTGATGGCGTCGACCATAGCGGCGACGGCATCCTCGAGCTCGGAATCGGGCAGGACCGCGAACAGCGCGGAGAAGGCCTGCGGAACGGTCTTGGTGGGAACGACGGCGACCTTCTTGTCGGTGCAGGCAGAGGCAGCGGCCTCGGCGGCCATGCGGATGTTGCCGTTGTTGGGCAGAATGATGACCGAGGTCGCGTTGACCTGGTCGACGGCGCCCAGCAGGTCTGCAGTCGAGGGATTCATGGTCTGGCCACCGGACACGATCACGTCAACGCCGAGGGACTTGAGGATGTCTGCCTCGCCGGAACCGGCGGCAACGGCGACAAAGCCCAGGGCCTTCGCGGGCTCGGCGGCCTTCTCCTGGTCCTCGTGGATCTTGGCGGTACGGTCGTGGGCCTCCATCTCCATGTTGTGGATAAAGACCTCGTAGATCTGGCCAAGCTGCAGCATGTGCTCGAGCACCAGGTTCGGGGTGTTGGAGTGCACGTGGATCTTGTAGTCGGGATATGCGCCCACGAGCAGCTCACAGTCGCCCATGGAACCCAGGAACTTAAGGCACTCGTCCTCGTCAAACGGGGCGTCGGCCTTAAACAGGAACTCATTGCAGTAACGGAATTCCGAGCCCTCCCAGTCGTCGTTAGCCTCGATCTCAACGCGGCCAAGAGCGGCATCACGGGCAGAGCCGGCGGAATCAAACGTGGCGGAGAAATCCTCGACAACGGTGCTGCGGCCAAGCGCGGCGGCAACAAAGTTCTCCAGGAAGATGGCAAAGCCAAAGGCGCCGGAGTCGACCACGCCGTTCTCCTTCAGAACGGGCAGAAGGTCGGGCGTGCGAGCGACAGACTGATATGCCTCGACGACGATAGCGTCGAGCGCGTCCTCGGCCGAGAACTTCTTCTTCTCGCACTCGTCGGCCTTGGTCGAGACATCGCGCAGCACCGTGAGGATCGTGCCCTCGATGGGCTTACGGACGGCCTGGAAGGCGACCTTGACGGCTCGGCGGAACGCATAGGCAATGTTGGCGGACGTAATGGGCTCGTCGGCAGAGACAAGACCCTCGGCCACACCGCGCAGGATCTGCGAGGTGATGACACCGGAGTTGCCGCGGGCGCCCATCAGGGAGCCGTGGGTGATGGCGCCGGAGATGGCCTCCATGTCAGCGTCGGCGGGAAGAGCGGAGAGCTCCTTGGTCACCGAGGCGAGCGTGAGCGACATGTTGGTACCGGTGTCGCCGTCGGGTACGGGGAAGACATTGAGCTTGTTGATCTCCTCGGCCTTGTCGGAAACAGCAGCCGCAGCGATCGGAAAACAGGTGCGAATGGTCTTTGCAATCATGGGTATTTGAATCTCCGTTTTCGGATGCTAGTTCAGACGGCTCTTGAGCGCGTCGATGTGAATGCCGATCTTAAGGCTGGCGGGATCGATCTGGGCGATCTCCTGCAGGGTGAAGGCAACGGAGCTCGAAAGATTGTGGCAGACGGACTTCATGTTGACGCCGTTCTCGAGCACGACGTGAAGATCGACCGTAAGGCCGTTCTCGTCGGCGGAGACAAGCACGCCCTTGCGGAGGCGCTGACCGGCAAGCAGGCGCACGCTCTCGGCGCCCTGGAGCTGCTCAGCCATACCGACGACGCCATAGCACGTCATCGCGGCATAACCGGCAATATCGGCAATAACGTCGTTCGAGACGCTCAGGCTGCCGTTGATGGTCTCAGACACAAGAATCTCCTTATCTGGTGCTCACGGCACCATGTCGTGGGAGCAATCATTGCAATATTCTACAACGACCGCGCCATGTTGAGGTGGTGGGTCGTGGGATTACATCCTCGACACGAAATGTTGATATGGCAACGTTCGAGTCAAGTGGTCGCGGCATGAAAAAACCCGCCGCATAAGCGACGGGTTTTACAACCTGGCTCCCCGGGTAGGACTCGAACCTACAACAGCGCGGTTAACAGCCGCGTGCTCTACCATTGAGCTACCGAGGAATTAAAAAGCCCAGCGGAATGGGCCGAGAAATTCTGGCTCCCCGGGTAGGACTCGAACCTACAACAGCGCGGTTAACAGCCGCGTGCTCTACCATTGAGCTACCGAGGAATAGGTGCGTGCTCTCAAGCAACGAAGTTTATTATACGGACGAATCAGCTCAGGGCAAGAACTTTTTTGAGAATTTTTCCGACCTAGTCATTGGGGACGTTCTTAAACGACTAGTCATTCAAGAACGTCCGCAATGACTACATGAAAGCGCCCCCAAGCGGATGTGCTTGAGGGCGCTTCTTGCTTGCGAGGTTATGACTCGATGTAGTCCTTGAGCTTACTCGAACGGCTCGGGTGACGGAGCTTGGCCAGGGTCTTGGACTCGATCTGGCGGATGCGCTCGCGCGTGACGCCAAACTCGCGGCCGACTTCCTCGAGCGTGCGGGGATGCCCGTCGACAAGGCCAAAGCGTAGCTCGATAACCTTGCGCTCGCGATCGGCAAGCGAGTCGAGCACCTGGGTGAGCTGCTCCTGAAGCATGGAGAAGCTGGCGGCATCGGGCGGAACGATGGCCTGGGAGTCCTCGATGAAGTCGCCCAGCTGGGAATCCTCTTCCTCGCCGATGGGGGTCTCGAGCGACACGGGCTCCTGCGAGATCTTCTGGATCTCGCGGACACGGTCGGCGCTCATGTCCATCTCGGCACCGATCTCCTCGGGGGTCGGGTCGCGGCCCAGGTCCTGAAGGAGCTGGCGCTGCACGCGGACAAGCTTGTTGATGGTCTCGACCATGTGCACGGGAATACGGATGGTACGGGCCTGGTCGGCGATAGCGCGCGTGATGGCCTGACGGATCCACCACGTGGCATACGTGGAGAACTTGAAGCCCTTCTGGTAGTCGAACTTCTCGACGGCGCGGATCAGACCGAGGTTGCCCTCCTGGATCAGGTCCAGGAACAGCATACCGCGGCCGACGTAGCGCTTGGCGATGGAGACTACCAGACGCAGGTTGGCGCTGATGAGTGCCTGCTTGGCTTCGAGGCCCACGTTCTCAATGCGCGTGAGACGACGCATCTCGGCACGCGTGAGCTCGAGCTCACCGGCATCGGCAGCCTCGAGCTTCTCGGTAGCCTCGAGACCGGCCTCGATCTTCATGGCCAGATCGACCTCTTCGGAGGCGGTTAGCAGGTCGACCTTGCCGATCTCCTTGAGGTACATACGAACCGGATCGCCGGTCAGCATCACCGTGGAGGCATCGATGCCACGCACGCGCGAGCGTGAACGGGACGTGCGCACGGTGCGCTTCTTCTTGCTCTTGGAAGAACCCATCTCGGCGTCGGCCTGACGGGCCATCTTGAGCTCATGATCGTCGAGCGAGCCGGAATCGTGCTCGTCGTCGTCATCGAAATCGTCGGTATCGGTATCGTTATCGTCATCGTCGACGTCCATGGGGGCGTCGTCGTTACCGCTCGCGGAGATAATCTGGATGCCGCTGTTGCGCAGCGCGGAATACACCGCGGTGAGCTGCTCGTCAGAAACATCGATATCCTTCAGGGCGACCTGAATCTCGTCCTCGGTTACCGAAGTCCTGTTTGAGCCGTTGCCCATGAGCTTTGCAACGTAGGATTCCAGCCCAGTACCCGTGCTCTCAGTCTTTTTTGGCACAGATTCTCCCTTCATAGTCCACAGGACTCAATACTTTAGCACACAGCAACGTCTATACCCAAAATCCAGACTGGATATAGGCGAGAATACGCTGGTTGACCACAACATCTAGGCCTGTTCGGTGCCCGCGGTCTCCAAACCGATCAAACGGAACGGGTCCGCCACGCCGCCGATCGACTTTTGCAGTTCGCGTTGACGCTGCGAATCCTGCGCGGCCCGCACGGTCAGCGCGCGACGGGCCTCATCGTCGAGCGAACGGTCCTGGCGCAGCTTGGCCTGTGCGGCACGCATGCGGCGCTTGATGGTGTAGAGCTCGAGCGTATCGAGCATAAACACGATGTTCGTCTCGGTGGGGTGCTTGCTCGTCGCCGAGATGCGCCCGGCACTCACAAGCGTTGCCGCCTCGGGACACACCGAGCGCGCCGCATCCATGCAGGCTGAAGGATCGGTTCCCGGCGGCGTTGCCAGAACGGCCCATGCGATGGACTCGTGACGTGGGTCAACCCACTCGATAGAGCAGATGCGGTCGGCATACGTGCGGAACAGGTCGGGGTAGCTCGTGAGCATGGTCAGCAGCTCACGCTCCCCTGCCAAGGACTTACGCTCAAGATCAGTAAGAACCATCGGCGCCGCCGCAGCCGGAGCACCCGAACCATCAGTCACAGGTACAGCACCCATACCATCAGGCGCGTCGATCGGCGGCAGGTCGTCGACGACCTCCACAGGCGCGGCACCGTAAGCATCGAGCGGGACATAGTCGTACGGCTCTTCCTCGACCGACGCCGCTACTGCCGGCGTCGCGCCCGACGCCCAAGCACCACGAGATGTCCCCTGCGAACCAGACGACCGACCGCCCGCGCTACCGGACCGCTCAGCTTGCGCCCGCTGGCGTTCATAGTTCTGTTCGCGACGGCGCTCCGCATCTTCGCGCTTGGCAACATCGCGAAACACGCGACCCGAACTCGCGCGCACCGTCTCCAAATCCAAACCCAGCAGATCGGCAATCTGGATAAAGTACGTGTCGATCATATAGCTATCGCGCAGCGGATAGATAAGCGTCAGCGCATCTTCCAGCGCCTTGGCGCGACCGCCCGGCGTGGTGATGTCGCTCGACTCCTGCAGCGAGCGGTAGACAAAGTCCATAAGCGGCTCGGCGGCGTCAATACGTTTCTGCAGCTCCTCTCCGCCGTGCGCCGCGATGAACTCCATGGGGTCGTTGCCGTCGGGCAGTACCACGCAGCGCAGGTCCATCGAATCCTGCTCGATAAACTGAATCGCGCGACGGGCGGCCTTCTGGCCCGCGGCATCGCCGTCAAACATATACACGATGCGGTTGGCAAAGCGGGTGAGCGTCTTGACGTGATGCTCCGTGAGCGCGGTGCCCAGCGTAGCGACGACGTTTTTAATCCCCGCCTCCCAACAGGCGATGCAGTCGGTATAGCCCTCTACCACGATGGCGGTATCCTGCGCGACGATAAACTCCTTGGCCCAATTAAAGCCGTAGAGGTTTCGCTTTTTATGAAACACGCTCGTCTCGGCGGTGTTGAGGTACTTGGGTTGGCCGTCTCCCATGATGCGACCGCCAAAGGCGATGTTGTGACCCTGCTCATCAAAGATGGGAAACATCACGCGGTCGTAAAAACGGTCGGCGAGCTGCCCGCGCCCGCGGCTCACGGCCACGTTGGCGTCGATCATCTCCTGCGGGGTAAAGCCCGCCTGGGACAGGTGCGACACCAGAGCGTTGCGACCCGGTGCAAAGCCCAGACAGTAGCGGCGGCAGACATCGCCGCCCATGCCGCGGCTGGCAAAGTACTCACGCGGGCGGCTATCCTTACCGCGCATGAGCATGGTGTGGTAGAACTGAGCGGTCTCGGCGCACAGATCGTAGATTCGGGCACGCTTAGTACCGCGCTCGCGGCGGTCTCCGGTGTCGTGCAGCTCAATACCCGCGCGATCGGCCAAATAACGGATTGACTCGGGAAAGCTCAGGTTCTCGCGCTTCATGATATAGGTGAAGACATCGCCACCCTCACCGCAGCCAAAGCAATGCCACACCTGCGTGGCGGGGATAATGTGGAAAGACGGCGTCTTTTCGCCATGAAAGGGGCAGCAGCCCCAAAACTCATGGCCGCGGGGCTTGAGCTCAACCGTTTCCTGCACGATGGCAACTAGGTCGGACGCAGCGCGGACCTGGTCTTTTTCCTCATCGCTAATCACGGATGCTCACCCCCTGCTCACCCAAGTTGTGACGAATGTCCTCGATATTACCCTCGACGGTCGCAATCAACTCATCCAGCGAATCGAACACACGCGAGGGACGTAGCCAGCGCGTAAACGCCAGCGAAACGGAAGCGCCGTACAGGTCGCCCGTATAACCAATTAAATTAGCCTCGAGATGCGCCGAAGCGGCATCGTCGGCATACGTCGGCGGCAGGCCGACGTTCACGGCAGCGGGCCACACGGTGTCATCGACGAGCACCATGCCCTCATACACGCCATCAGCAGGCACCTGAATGCCGCTGGGAACCTGCAGGTTTGCCGTGGGAAAGCCCATGCCAGAACCCTCGTGACGGCCGCGAATAACACCACCACGCACCATATACGGGCGACCGAGTAACCCAGCAGCAAGCTCCACATGGCCCTGTCCTAGCTCGTGACGAATGCGGGTGGCGCAAATGGCCTCACCGCCCTCGCAAAGCAAGTCGTGCCCGTATACGTCAACGCCGCGCTCGGCACCCCAGGCGCGCATCTCGGCAACACCAGAAGCACCGCCACGACCTAGCCTAAAGTCGTTGCCAACGCGAATAGATCGAATGTCGACCAGACGCGACACCAGCGAGAGAAAGTCAACATGGTCAAGCGCCGCAACCTCAGGCGTAAAGGGAACGGCCACCACCGCATCGACCCCGGTCTGAGCCAAGGCATGCAGACGGTCGGCCGTCGTCATCAATTTTTGAGCGGGCGAAGGGCTCACCACAACGTCCGGGTCGGGATCGAAGGTAACCACGACCGCCTTGCAGCCATGGGCACGGGCATCGCCAACAAGCGCCGCAATGAGCTCCTGGTGTCCACGGTGAACGCCGTCGAACACGCCGATGGCAATCGATGCGGCACCCAAGTGCTCGCACTCATCAAGCGTATCGGCAGCAACGATGCGAGCCTCGTCCGACTCGCCCGCGAAAAAGATACTCGCGAGCTCGCGAGCGGACAACATCATCGAACACCGCCGATTGCCTGCGGAAACACGTGCTCCATGACAAAGCGGCCACCCTCGATGCGGGCGAGCGCCTTGAGTCCCCCATCGAGCACCAACGCAAACGGCGCCTTCGAGGCATCGAAATCGGCAAGCGCACGCTCAACGGGAATGCGTCGGCCGCAGAGAAGGTCGTCGGCAAGATTGCCCGGCAAGTCAACACGAGTGGCGCCCAGGGCCGCAATGGGATCCAGGGCAAAGCCAACGGCGGACTCGGGAGAAAGCTCCTCCACCGCATGGCAGGCGCCAATGGAAACAACACCGGAGGCCGTGCGGCGCAGCGCGGAAATGTGCGCGGCGCTCTCGCAGGCGCGGCCCAGGTCGCGAGCGAGCGCACGAATGTAGGTGCCCTTGCTCACCGAGAACGCCACGGTCCACACACACGTATCACCCTCGCCGCCCACGGCGATCAGGTCGGCGGCATAAACCTCGACGGGGCGCGGAGGTAGGTCCACCGCATTGCCCTCTCGAGCAGACTTGTAGGCGCGAACGCCATTGACCGAGATAGCCGAAAACGCCGGCGGCACCTGCATCTGCGGACCCAGCATGGCGGCCAAGTGCTCACGGGCATAGGCAGGATCGCGGAGCTCGTTGGCAACAGCCACCGTGCGGACCGCCTCGCCCTCCGCATCATCGGTATTGGTCTCGGCACCAAACGAGATGTCGGCGACGTAGCTTTTGGTATCGAGCGTGAGCATACCCAGCAGACGGGTGGCCTGGCCCACGCCCACCACCATGACACCCGATGCCATGGGGTCGAGCGTGCCGGCATGGCCGACGCGCCGCTCATGGAGGGCGCGTCGGCATTGCGAGACCACATCGTGGGACGTGCATCCCACCGGCTTATCGACGGCGAGCAGCATATTCAGTTGTGAAGGCGTACGACGAGCCATGTACCATCCAAAAAGTTAAAGCTCGACGTTCACCGAAGCGGGATCCTCCCCTACCAGCTCGGCCAGCATGGGAAGTGCCACGGTGAGCGTCTCGAGAATCGTTCCGTTGTTGGAGAAACCGGCGGCAGCGGAATGTCCGCCTCCGCCAAAGGCAGCAGCAATCTCGGACACGTTGAGGTCGCCCTTGGAGCGCAGGTTGCCGCGCACCTTGGTATCGCCCTCGATGCCCTTCAGGAACAGGCAGACCTCCACGCCCATCACCGAGCGCACCACGTCAACAAGGCCGTCGCACTCATCCGAGGTGACACCGCAGGCCTCAAGGTCGCTCTGGTAGGCATAGCTATACGCCACGCGCCCGTGCGCAACCGTCTTAATACGGCCCATGACAATGGACTTGAGGTGCAAAAACTCGACGCGCATGCTCTGATAGACCTCAAGCGCGACACGAGCCGGATCGGCACCATGTGCGACCAGGCGCGAAGCGGCGTGGAAAGCGGCAGCATCGGCGTTCTGGTACTGGAAACGACCGGTATCGGTCACCAGGCCGCACAGCAAGCAGGTCGCGACACCATCGCGAGCCACAATGCCACAATTGTCCAAAAAGCGGTCGATGATCATGGCACAGGCCGCGGCATCGACGCACCTCAGGCTCAGCTCGGCAAATTCCTCGCGCGCCGGATGGTGATCGAAGCACACCACATGCGACGAGCGGCGGAGCACCTCGGCTGAGTTGTTCAGACGCTCGACGACCGGCACGTCCACCGAGATGAACAGGTCCGGATTGCCGGTATACGCAGACGCCGGCACCAGACGGTCGGCACCCTCCATAAAGCGGTAGATGCGCGGAACCGGGTCATCGTCTGCCAGCAGCAGGGCAATGTCCTTGTTGGGAAAGAACTTCCTAAGCGAGAGGCCCAGGCCCAGCACGGAGCCCAGGGCGTCGCCATCGGGAGACGTATGTCCCGAAATCGCAATGGAGGACGCACCCTCGATGAGCTCAAGGATGCGTCGCTGAATATCTGCAGACTCGCACGATGCGAGGTCGGCGGAATTACTCATCTAAAGCTGCCTCCTGGGCGGCATCCGCTATGGGGTAGCCGTCCTCGTCCTTTTCGATCGCAAGCGTGGCGGGAACGTTTTCCAGCGCACGCGTGATGCGCTCGGCCTCATCGGTCGAGCGATCGATGCGAAAATCGAGCTCGGGCGTGACGCGCCAATCGAGCGAGCGGGCCAACAGGCTACGGATGCGGCCCTTGGCGCTGGCGAGTGCCTCCATGACCTCGTCGTAGCGGCTCGCGTCGCACGACACATACACACGCGCGAACGAACGGTCCACCGCGACCTCGACCGCGGTCAGGGTGACCAGGTCGAGACGCGGATCGGAAACCTCAAAGAGCAGGATATAACCGAGCTTCTCGCGAAGCTGCTCGCCCAAACGGCGGGTTGCCTGCGTTTGCTTCATAGCGCTACCCCCTACTCGGTACGGGCAACCTGGTCGATGCGGTAGCCCTCAATGGTGTCGCCAGGCTTGATGTCCTGGAAGTTCTCCAGGCCAATACCGCCCTCGGAGCCGCTCTTGAGGCTCTTGGCCTCGTCCTTGTAGTGGCGCATCGAGGCGATCTTGCCGTTGAAGACCACGATGCCGTCGCGCACCAGGCGCACGGAATCGGTCGCGGCGATCTCGCCCTCTTCGACGCGGACACCGGCGGCGATACCGACCTTGGGCACCTTGAAGGTGTCCAGAACGATCGCGGTACCCGTGGAAACCTCGACCTCGGTGGGCTTGAGCATGCCGATACGGGCTGCGTCGAGGTCCTCGAGGCACTTGTAGATGACGTCGTAGCAACGGATCTCGACGCCCTCGCGCTCGGCGGCGGAGCGGGCCTTGCCGTCGGGACGGACGCCAAAGCCGATGATGATGGCGTTGGAGGCGTCGGCCAGAACGACGTCGGTCTCGTTGATGGCGCCAACGGCGGAGTGGATCGTGTTGATGCGCACCTCGGACTGGTCCATCTTGTCGAGGGAGTCCTGAAGGGCCTCGATAGAACCCTGGACGTCGGCCTTGATGATCAGGTTGAGCTCCTTGACCTCGGCGTCGGCGATGGTCTCGAAGAGGTTCTCGAGCGTCACATGCTTCACGCGGCTCTGCTCCTCGATGCGGGCCTTGAGCGAACGCTCGTCGGCCAGGGCGCGAGCCTCGCGCTCGTCCTCGAACACGCGGAACTCATCGCCGGCGTTGGGGACGGACTGCAGGCCCAGAATCTCGACGGCGTCGGAGGGACCGGCTTCGGTGACGGCGTTGCCCTTGGGGTCGAGCATGGCGCGGACGCGGCCGTAGGTAAGGCCGGCGACCAGCGTATCGCCCACGTGCAGGGTACCGCGGGTCACGAGCACCGTGGCAACCGAGCCGCGGCCCTTGTCGAGCTTAGCCTCGAGGACGTTGCCCGAAGCGAACGTATCGGGGTTGGCCTTGAGCTCGAGCACGTCGGCCTGGAGCAGGACGGTCTCGAGCAGGTCGTCGATACCGATCTTCTGCTTGGCCGAGATGTTGACGAACATGTTCTGTCCGCCCCACTCCTCGGGGATGATGCCGTACTCGGTGAGCTCCTGGCGCACGCGGTCGGGGTTGGCACCCGGCTTATCGATCTTGTTGACGGCGACGACGATGGGAACGCCGGCGGCCTTGGCGTGGTTGATCGACTCGATGGTCTGGGGCATGACGCCGTCGTCGGCAGCCACGATCAGAATGACGATGTCGGTCACCTTGGCGCCGCGGGCACGCATGGCCGTAAAGGTGGCGTGGCCGGGGGTGTCGATGAAGGTGATCTTGCGGTCGTTGATCATGACCTGCGAAGCGCCGATGGCCTGCGTAATGCCGCCCGCCTCGCCGGCAGCGACGCCGGTGTGACGGATGGCGTCGAGGAGACTCGTCTTGCCGTGGTCGACGTGGCCCATGACGGTGACGACCGGGGCGCGCGGCTTAAGGTCGGCGGGATCGTCGTAGAACGAGAAGGTGTTCTCCTCCTCGGGGGTGATGATCTTGATCTGACGGCCCAAGTCGTCGGCAACGAGCTCGACAAGGTCGTCGGACATGGACTGCGTCATGGTAAGCGGCGTACCCAGCAGGAACAGGCGCTTGATGATGTCGTTGGCCGGAACATCGAGCGCCTCGGCGAGCTCCTGGACGGTAACGCCCTGGGAGACCTTGATGGCGTCGAGGTCCTCGGGGTTCACGCCCTGGGCCAGCGCCTCCTCAATCTTGCGCTCTTCCTGAGCCTTTGCGGCCTCGCGCTCGCGCTTCTCCTTACGCTTTTTGCGACGACCAGTGGACTCGCGAGAGGCCTCCTCGACGGCGGCACGAGCCTCCTCGAGCACCTTCTCGCGGCTGTACTCCTCGGCCTCGCGAGCCATGCGGCTGTAGTGGTCCTCTTCGTTGTTGTGACCGCCCTTGCGCTTCTTGCCCTTGCCCTGCTTGTCGGGGTTGGGGAAGTCCATACCGGCAGCGACGTTGTTGCTGGCATTGGTGCGATGGCTGTGCGGGCGGTTCTCGGAGGCATTGCGCTCGGAGTAGTTATCGGAGGCGTTGCGATCGTTACGACGGCCACCGCGACGGTCGTTGTTGCCGCCACGACGGTTGCCGCGCTCGGCAGCGCGCTCGGCCTTGGCCTTCTGCTCGGCGTCCTTCTTCTCCTTGAGCACGGTCTCCTGTGCGGCAATCTGGTCAAGCAGCGAACGGAAGCGCGAACCGGAGTCGGAAGCGGGAACGGCGCGGCGCTGGGCCTCGCGGGCAGCCTCCTCCTTCTCGCGGGCAAGGCGCTCCTGCTCGGCCTTCTTCTTGGCCTCGGCCTCGGCGCGGGCGGCCTCCTCGGCAGCCTGGGCGGCGGCGAACTGGCGGCGCTCCTCCTCGCGTGCCTTCTCGGCGGCGATGCGCTCGCGCTCTGCCTCGGCAGCACGTGCTGCCTCCTCGGCGGCAGCGGCCTGCTCCTCGGCCTGCTTGGCGGCCTCGACTTCCTGAGCGCGGGCCTCGATCACCGAGGCGAGCTGCTTGCGGACCATGGCGACATAAGCGTCCTCCAAGGTGGAGGAAGCGGACTTAGCGGGAATCTTCATATCGGCGAGATGACCCATCAGTTCCTTGGAGGTCATGCCGAACTCTTTGGCCAGGGTGGACACACGGACTTTTGCCATATGACTTCACCTACCCTTTCTGGCACCTTGGGTGCCTAGAGACTGAACGAGCGTGGGAGATGCGCCGGGACCTGCCCGGCGCGACCGCGCGCTAGATCAGGTCCTCCGCATCATCGAAGGCGTCGGTGTCGTGGACACCGCAGAAACGGGAGCCGGGACGGGCCTGGTTGCGGCACTGGATGCCGTCCTCGGACACGTACTCGCAGCGGCGGACGTCCTCGTCCTCCTCGTCACCGATCAGGTCGGCGGCGGGCTCCTCGTGAACGGGAACGTTCTTGAGGATGTCGGCGGCAAGCGTCTCGGACTTAATGTCGATGTGCCAGCCAGTCAGGCGCGCGGCGAGGCGGGCGTTCTGGCCCTCCTTGCCGATGGCGAGGGACAGCTGGTCGTCGGGCACGATAACGCCGGCGTAGGCCTTCTCCTCGTCGATAAGGACGCGGGTGACCTTAGCAGGCGACAGGGCGTTGGCGACATAGACGGCCGGATCGGCATCCCACAGGATGACGTCGACGCGCTCGCCACGGAGTTCGCCCACGACGGCGCGAACACGGCTGCCCTTGGGGCCGACGCAGGCGCCAACGGGATCCAGGCGATCGTCGAGCGAGTGGACGGCGACCTTGGAGCGCTGGCCGGGCTCGCGGGCGATCGACTTGATCTGGACGGTGCCCTCATAGATCTCGGGCACCTCCTGCTCAAACAGACGACGCATGAGCTCGGGGTGGGTACGGGAGATGACAATCGGCGGACGGCTGTGCTCGCCACGAACCGGCTGCAGGTTGGAGTTGGGGTCGCGAACGTCGATGATCACGGCCTTGATGTGCTGATTGTGCAGATAGCGCTCGCCCATCGGACGCTCGTTGCGCTCGTTCTCGTAACGGCGCTGGTCGAAGTGCGGAAGCTCGGCCTCGACGCCCTCGCGGATCTTGACGATCGTGAAGTCGGGCGTGGACTGCAGCACGGTACCGCTAATGAGGTCGCCGATGCGGCCGGAGAACTCCTCGTAGATCTGCTCGCGGGCGGAGTTGCGCACGATGGCGTTGATCTCGGCCTTGGCGTGCTGGGCGGCGATGCGGCTCGTGTTCTTGGGGGTGACGTCGATCTCCTCGAACTCGGTGAAGTTGCCCTCCTCGTCCATGGAATCGTCGATCGGCTCCAGGCGGTAGACATAGATCTTGCCGGTGGTACGGTCGATGGTCACCTTGGCGCCCCACTCAAGATGCAGGATTTCGGCGTAGCTCTTGGCGAGCGACTGCTCCAGGCGGTCGATCAGGTAGAGCTGGTCGATGTGCTTCTCCTGGCAAAGCTCCATCAGGGCGGACATCATGTCGGATGCTGCCATCTTACTTTCCTTCCTTCGCGGGCTTGAAGTCGTAGGTGGGCTTCAACTTGCACTTTTTAACATCAGAGAAATCGAGGGTAACGGACTCGCCGTCCTCGAGCTCGAGGGTCACGTTCGTCTCGGTGGCGGCGGCAATCTTGCCGGTGTACTTGCGACGGCCCTCGGTGGCGGTGGAGGTGAGCTCGCAGTCCTCGCCCACAAAGCGGACAAAGTCGCGCGGACGGCGCAGCGGGCGCGCCATGCCCGGGCTCGACACCTCGAGCGTGTAGCTCGAAGAAATGGGGTCGAGCTCCTCGATCACGTCCCCGACCCACTTGGTGTTGGCCGTGACGTCGTTGAGCGACAGGCTCTGACCCTCGGCACCCTCGATACGCACGCGCACGCAGGGGGCCTTGGTGGCGCCCACGAGCTCAACGTCGACGATGTCGACATCGTGCTGGGGAGCGACGGCCTCGAGCGCGTCGATGATCGCCTGCTCGGTCTTGGTCTTGACCATTGCGGCACCTCCATCCATACAAAAAAGAAGCGGGGCCGAAACCCCACTTCTTTCAATTACAACTTCATTTGCAAGCAAACTATACCAATAGCTGCGGAAACGTGCAAGCACAGTACGAATCTGCAGGTCAGCGTGCGCACAGGTTCTCCACAAGAATAGGACAATTGACCGCAAGCACTTGGTCGGGCACACGCAAGACGAGGGGCGACCCAGCCGGATCGTCCCTCGTCTTTAATGCGTCAGCTAAGCGCGCAGTGCTTACTTGACCACCAGGTTGACCAGCTTGCCGGGCACGCAGATGGCCTTGACGACCGTCTTGCCCTCGAGCCACTTGGCGACGGCGGCCTCGGCGGCAGCCTGCATATCCTCATTGGGGGCATCGCGGGCAACGTCGACGCGGCCGCGGACCTTGCCGAGCACCTGGACCACGATCTGCACCGTATCCTCAACGGACTCGGCCAGGTCGAACTCGGGCCAGGCGGCGGTGTAGGCGTTGCCCTCGCAGCCGAGGGCCTCGTGCCACAGCTCGTCGGCCCAGAACGGGCAGATGGGGGCAAGGACGCTCACGATATCCTTAGCCACGCCGTAGCACAGCGCCTTGTCGCGGGCGGTGCCCTCGGTGGCGTTGAGGTAGGCGCTCGCCGCGTTGACGAGCTCCATGACGGCCGAGATGGCGGTGTTGAACTGGCCGCGATCGAAGTCCTCGGTGCACTTGGCGATGGTACGGTGACGCTCGCGATAGAGCTTCATCGCAACCTCGTCGAGCGCGGACTTGTCAAAGGCCACGTTGGCGTCGCCGGACTGGACAAGCTGCCACACGATACGCCAGGCGCGCTTGATGAAGCGATTGGCACCCTCAACGGCCTTGGGATCCCAGTCGAAGTCTTTCTCGGGCGGGGCGATAAACAGGATCGCCAGACGCATGGTGTCGGCGCCGTAGGGCTCGATGACCGAGCTCGGGGGCACGACGTTGCCCTTGGACTTGGACATGGTGTCGCCGTTCTCGTCCTTGACCATGCCCTGGCACAGCAGGTTGGTGAAGGGCTCGTCCACGCTCAGCAGACCAAGGTCGCGCAGGGCCTTGGTAAAGAAACGGCTGTAGAGCAGGTGCAGAATGGCGTGCTCGATGCCGCCGATGTAGTTATCGACGGGCATCCAACGGTCGGCGGCTTCCTTGGAGAAGGGCAGCTCGGTGTTGTGCGGGTCGGTATAGCGCAGGTAGTACCAGCTGGAGCAGGTAAAGGTGTCCATGGTATCGGTCTCGCGCTTGGCCGGGCGACCGCAGACCGGGCAGGTGGTCTCGTAGAACTCCTTGCACTCGGCGAGGGTTTCGCCGGCGCCCAGGTCCAGGTTCTCGGGCAGCGTCACCGGCAGCTGATCCTCGGGCACGGGCACGATGCCGCAGTGCTCGCAGTGGATGGCCGGGATGGGGTTGCCCCAATAGCGCTGGCGGCTGATGAGCCAGTCGCGCAGACGGAACTCGACCTTACGGCGGCCGCAGCCCATGGCCTCGAGGTCGGCCACGATGGCAGCCTCGCCCTCGGAGTGCTTGCCGCCGCGCATACCGGTGTACTTGCCGGACTGAACGAGCGTGCCCTCGGCAGCGTGGGCGCAATCCCAGTCGACGGTCTCGGCATGGAAGGTATCGATGGTCTCGCCGCTGGCCTCGACGGCAGCGCGATCGTCATCGTCCAGGATGATCGGCACGATCGGCAGGTCGTACTTACGGGCAAACTCAAAGTCGCGCTGGTCGCCACAGGGAACGGCCATGACGGCACCGGTACCGTAGTCGGCAACGACATAATCGGCAACCCACACGGGGACCTTCTCGCCGTTGACGGGGTTTACCACATAGCGGCCCGTGAAGGCACCGTGCTTCTCGAGGGTGCCCTGGGCACGCTCGACGGCAGAGATATGCTTGGAGTCCTCGACGATCTTGGTGACGGCCTCCTCGTACTCCGTGCCCTCGACGAGCTCGTGCAGGCCGGCGTACTCGGGAGCCAGGACAAAGAAGGAAACGCCAAAGAGCGTATCGGCACGCGTGGTGAAGACGGTGATCTTGCCCTCGTCGCCCTCGATGGGCTCGCCATCCCGGTCGCACAGGGTAAAGTCGACCTCGGCGCCCTCGGAGCGACCGATCCAGTTGGCCTGCATCTGCTTGACGCGCTCGGGCCAGCCGGGGAGCTTCTCCAGGTCATCGAGCAGCTCCTGAGAGTACTCGGTAATCTTGAAGTACCACTGCTCCAGGTCGCGCTTCTCGGGCTCGGTGCCGCAGCGCCAGCACTTGCCCTCGGTGACCTGCTCGTTGGCCAGAACGGTCTTGCAGGTGGGGCACCAGTTGACCGGGTTCTTCTTGCGGTAAACCAGGCCCTTTTCCCACAACTTCTCAAAGATCCACTGACCCCAACGGTAATAATCGGGGCTGCAGGTCTTGACCATGCGATCCAGATCGTAGGAGAAGCCCATGCGCTTCATCGTGGCGAGAGCCTGGTCCATGTTCTTATACGTCCAGGCGGCAGCCTGCGTGTTGTGCTTGATGGCGGCGTTCTCGGCAGGCAGGCCAAAGGCGTCAAAGCCGATGGGGTGCAGCACATCGTAGCCGCGCATGCGGGCCTGACGGGCCATGGCATCGCCGATGGTATAGTTGCGCGCGTGGCCCATGTGCAGGTCGCCCGACGGATACGGGAACATCTCGAGCACGTACTTCTTGGGCTTGCTGGCGTCGGTGTCGACGGCAAAGAGGTTGGAGTCCTCCCAGGCCTTCATCCACTTGGACTCAATGGCCTGTGCGTCATAGGCAGGGATCTCGTCCTTATGATCTGTGCAATCGCACATATCAGCTCCTTTGTTAGCTGGGTTGGGGCGGGGCGTTCTTACCTTTACTCGCTGCTGCGGACAGTCCTGCTCGCACGAAGAGCACATTAAGTGCTCTTCGGCTCGTGCGGAACTTGCAGCGAGCAAAGATAAGAACGCCCCGCCACATCGTTAACTCGACTGATGATAGCAAATACAACAAGCGAGATGCCTGCGACTTGTAGGCATCTCGCTTTATCTAAATAACGTGGTTGATACTCAACCTTTATGTGCAACCCGTTCTAGAACGAACGGGTTTTCCAAGTGCCGCAGATTGCCGTGAAAGAGGAGCGACGCGTACTTTGGTACGCGAGCGACGGTTTGAACGGCAAGGTGCGGTGCTTGGGAAAGCCGCTTATCGATAAGATACGGACTGCTGGGAGTCCTTTACGACAACGTCGTGGGCGCCGCCTTCGACGATGGAGGTGGAGCTGACCAGGGTCAGGCGTGCCTTTTCCTGGAGCTCGGGGATCGAGAGGGCGCCGCAGTTGCACATCGTGGACTTGACCTTGTAGAGCGTGCCGCCCACGCCGTCCTTGAGGGAACCGGCATAGGGAACGTAGGAGTCGACACCCTCGACGAAGCTGAGCTTCGCCGCGCCGCCCAGGTCGTAGCGCTGCCAGTTGCGAGCACGTGCAGAACCCTCGCCCCAGTACTCCTTCATGTACTGGCCGTTGACGTTGACGCGCTCGGTCGGGCTCTCATCGAAGCGGGCGAAGTAGCGACCCAGCATCATAAAGTCGGCACCCATAGCAAGGGCGAGCGTCATGTGGTAGTCGTATACGATACCGCCGTCGGAGCACACGGGCACGTAGACGCCGGTCTCCTCGTAGTACTCGTCACGGGCGCGGCAGACGTCGATCAGCGCGGTGGCCTGGCCACGACCGATACCCTTGGTCTCGCGAGTGATGCAGATGGAACCGCCGCCGATACCGACCTTGATGAAGTCGGCACCGCAGTCGGCCAAGAAGCGGAAGCCCTCGGCGTCGACGACGTTACCGGCACCGACCTTGACGTCCTCGCCGTAGTTGGCGCGGATCCACTCGATGGTGCGCTTCTGCCACTCACTGAAGCCCTCGGAGGAGTCGATGCACAGGACATCGGCGCCAGCCTCGATGAGCAGCGGCACGCGCTCGGCATAGTCGCGGGTGTTGATACCGGCGCCGACCATGTAGCGCTTGTCGTTATCGAGCAGCTCGTTGGGGTTGGTCTTGTGGCTGTCGTAGTCCTTGCGGAAGACGATGCCCATAAGGTGATCGTTATCGTCGACAATAGGCAGGGCGTTGAGCTTGTTGTCCCAAATGACGTCGTTGGCAACCTTGAGGCTGATGTTCTTGTCGCCCACGATGAGCTGCTCACGCGGGGTCATGAACTCGGAGACCTTCTTCTGATGGTCATCGCGGCTGGGACGATAGTCACGGCTGGTGACGATACCCAGGAGCTTGCCCTTGGGGGTGCCGTCGTCGGTGACCGGCATGGTGGAGTGACCGGTCTTCTCCTTAAGCTCGATGACCTGCTCCATGGACATGTCGGGGGTCAGCGTGGAATCGGACTGAACGAAGCCAGCCTTGTGATCCTTGACGGCCTTGACCATAGCGGCCTCGGACTCGGGGGTCTGGGAACCGTAAATGAAGGACAGGCCACCCTCGGTAGCGAGCGCGACACCCATGTCGACGCCCGAGACGGACTGCATGATGGCGGAAACCATGGGGATGTTCAGGGTGATTGCCGGCTTCTCACCGCGCTTGAAGCGGGTTAGCGGCGTCTTAAGAGAGACGTTGTTGGGGATGCACTGCGAGGACGAGTAGCCAGGGACCAGCAGATACTCCGAAAACGTGTGGGACTCACCGGGAAAGAACGTAGCCATGTTTCTCCTTTTTCCATGCGACCGGTCGGCTGCAGGCCTCGTAGGACCCAGCCCAACCTTGGGCGCCCAATACTGGGGAAGTATCTTAACGCACTTTGACTGCTACAATGCATGGTTTAGAAAGAGCACACGAGGGTTTGACGCAGGCTTTGCGTTTGCCCAGCAAACACTTTAGCGGGGAGACGTGGAGCGTATGAAGTACAAGACGACGGCAAAGCTGGTCATTCAAGCGTGCGACAAGGATTTGCCGGGCGTGTTCGGCCATGGCTGCGTCTTGCTGCTGCAGGGTATTGCCCGGGAGCACTCACTCAACCGCGCCGCCAAAAGCATGGGCATGGCGTATTCCAAAGCGTGGCGTATTGTAAACGAAGCGGAAGGCCAGCTAGGCTGTAAGCTCATCGAGCGCGACGGCGCCCGCGGATCCACGCTCACGCCTGCCGGCGAGCGCGCCATAGCGGTCTACGAGGAGCTGCAGGCCGACATAAACCAAGTCATTGCCACCAAAGCCGACGCCCTCATCGCCAGCATCAAAGAGTAGCCAATTTGGGACGGGGCCTTTTTTAGCTACCATCCAGAGCATTCTTGACTCATAGCAAAAAATGACATTGGGTAGCTAAAAAAGCCCCGTCCCAAATTATGAACTGCGTCCCAAATCTTGGACGCCCTAAATAGCGACTAGGCCGCGAGGGCCTGATTCCGGAACTCCTCCGGGGTCAGGCCCTTCAATCTTACCTGCCTCCGGCTCGTGTTCCAGTGGACTATGTATTCCTCCAGGTCGCGTTTGAAATCCTCGAACGTCTCCCACTCGCGGCCCCGGTAGAACTCGTCCTTGACGTGGCCGAAGAGCTGCTCGGTGGCGGCGTTGTCGATGCAGTTCGCCTTCCTGGACATGCTCTGGACGATGCCGGCGGCCTCGAGCCTGGATGTGTACGAGGCGTGCTGGTACTGCCGGCCCCGGTCCGAGTGCATGGTCGGGGCGGCGCCCTCGGGGATCTTGGACAGCAGCTCGTCGAGCATCCTGATGTTAGCGCTACTGTAAAAACAACCATTTTGACCAACGC
>NZ_QSGH01000021.1:0-27160 GCF_003468085.1 Collinsella sp. AM41-2BH | reverse complement strand
CCATCAGCTCAATGTGTTCGGTTGAGATCGGAAATCAACCATTTAGTGGCACACATGAAATGCCGGATTCGGCTCTACTAGATTGAGTATGCGATATTATGCAACCTTGCATAATTCGGCCTTGCATAATCTTTGCGCGTGGTTTGTATTGGAGGACATGTATATCGACTGAGGTAGCGTGTCCGCCCCGCTTGCTTGCCCCGCGCCGTGGTACGATTTTTGAGTTTGAAAGTCCCGTCGCGCTCCGGCTGCCCTTGCAGCTTGTCGCGCGGCCGCACGTAAAGGAGCCATCATGGCCGGTATGAACATGCAGCAAATGATGAAGCAGGCTCGCAAGATGCAGGAGCAGCTTGCCGCCGCGCAGGAAAACCTTAAGTCCCAGACCGTCGACGCCTCTGCCGGCGGCGGCATGGTCAAGGTGACCGTTAACGGCGAGATGGAGCTCGTCAACCTCACCATCGACCCCGATGCCCTCGATCCCGAGGACGTCGATATGCTGCAGGACATGATCATGGCTGCCGTCAACGAGGCCGTCCGCGGTGTCAACGAGCTTGCCAACAAGCAGATGGGCGCCATCACCGGCGGCCTCAACATCCCGGGCATGCCGTTCTAAGACACGCATATATATGAGTGCCAACCATAGTCTGCAAAAATTGCTCGATGAGCTGGGCCGTCTGCCGGGCATTGGTCCCAAGTCGGCCCAGCGCATCGCCTATTACCTGCTCGAGGCCGATGCCGAGGAGGCGCGCCGCCTGGCCGAGGCTATCCTGGAGGTTAAGCAGGAGGTTCACTTTTGCAGCCGCTGCTTTAACTACGCCACGGCCGACGAGTGCTCCATCTGCCAGGATTCGATGCGCGATACCACTCGCATTTGCGTGGTGGGCGAGCCGCGCGATGTCCAGGCGATTGAGCGCACGGGCAGCTACCACGGTCTCTACCACGTATTGGGCGGCGTGATCAGTCCCATGGACAAGATTGGTCCCGAGCAGTTGCACATTCGTGAGCTGCTGGCACGCTTGGGCCACGAGGACATCCACGAGGTCATCATCGCCACCAACCCCAATATCGAGGGCGAGACCACGGCGAGCTACCTGGCCCGCACTATCAAGCCGCTGGGCGTTGAGGTATCGCGTCTGGCGAGCGGCCTTCCCGTGGGCGGCGACCTGGAGTATGCCGACGAGCTTACGCTTGGGCGCGCCATCGAGGCCCGTCGCACGATTTAGGTGGCGAGCCTGCTCCTGCCGTATGTCTTCATCGCGACGCACGGGGTAGCCATAATTTCCCCGTGCGACTGTAAGTTTGTTGTGCAACAAAGATGCTTTGTATCCGCTTATCGCATGGATGCTTCCACTCGCATCCTTAATTTGCCCATTCGTTGCGCAACCTTTTGGGTCCGCTGATACACTCAAATATGGATTCGAATGAATGCGCCGCTCCCGAGCGGCGTGTTTTTGTTGGAGGAGAACGCATGCGGCCCGGTGGCACTCAGACAAAGCGCGGCGCCGCGGTGCGCATGCGACGCCGACTGGGCTTGGCGCCGCGGGCGTACGCACTGCTGTCTTGCTCGCTGGTGCTGGTCATAGCTGGCGTTTCTGCCTATGGCATGACCGTGCCGTCCATGATGCAGGCACATGCCGCACGCGAACCGCGCGTGGGGCATGAGGTCAAAAGTGACCTGGGGACCACGACTGGATATGCTTGGGCAAGTGTGGTCGCGCATATTGTGTTTGGCACCGGCGCCGAGGCCCCGGACAACGAAGTCACGCTTGCCAATGGCAAAACCATCGTGCTCACCAACACCAAGATCATCGATCGGTTGTCCAACAATAGCGTGGCGGCAACGGTGAATAAGGTCGAGCAGCAGAAGGAGCAGGACGCCCAGCAGTCCGGAAAGCCCGGTAGCTCGGATACTTCTGGCTCCGGCTCGGATTCGTCGAGTTCGGGCGGTGGCTCTGGGTCGGGTTCCTCTGCCGGAGGGTCTGGAAACGGCGGCTCGACGGGCGGCAACACTGACAACGATGCAAACTCCGGTGGCCTTTCCGCTGCTGAGGAAGAGAGCATTCACAGCTGGCTTGTGACCAAGTACAACATGCTCGACGGCTATGTTTCTCGTGCCAATGACGTGGTCTCGACCTATAACTCTACGGGAGATCCCAGGCCGTGCGACAGCCTGGTCGGGGAGATGTTTGTCATTCGAGCCGAGTTCGGTCGTCAGACATTCTCGCCCCGGTCAAAGTGGTATCAGCAGTATGCCAATCTGTGGGGCTGTTACACCAACCTATGTCAATGGGTCGGCCATTACGGCGATGATGACGTCGCGCTCGGTAACTTCAACAATAACGTGGCGGCGCTTGCCCTATGATGACCGATCTTGCATCCACCACACCACAATCGCTCGGTCGCGATCCCATGGTCGGCCTGCGCCTGGCGCGTGTCGACGGGTTTGAGCCGGCCATTGCGCTCGGTCAGGGCGAACTGCCTGCCTATCTGCGTCGTTTTACGATGCTGTTTGCCGACGATGCCGCCATGCGCCGTGGCGGTATCGGCCGCGTGACGCGTGCCGTCAACGCCCAAGGCGAGGCCGTGGCACTCAAACAGCTCATCTTGCCGACGCGCGATGAGTTTGACGACGATGCCGCTCACGAGGCGCTGGTCGCCAAGTTCAAGGCGGCGTTTCGCGAGGAATACGAATGCCATCGCGCCCTTTCGGGCCTTAAGGGCTTTCCCCGCCTCTATGGCTGGGGCGAGGTCGACGGTGTGCCTGCAATTGTCATGGAATGGGTCGAGGGCGAGACGCTTGCCCGCTTGCGTTCGCGACTTGCCGTGGACGATGCCGGACGCCTGTCGCCGCTTGTGGCGGCGCGTCTGGGTCGCGACCTGTTCGATCTGCTCTGCCGTATGAGCCTGGTGGGCGAGGGCTTTGTCCATCGCGATATCTCGCCCGCTAATATTATGGTGCGTACGGCGCGTCTACCGCTTGACCGGCAGCTTGCCGAGGGCACCTTTGACCTGTGCCTGATCGACTTTGGCTCGTCGCTGGCGCTTGAGCCTGCGTCGGCCGTGGCCGGTACCGGCGGCAAGGCGTCGTTTACGGAGCGTTATGCCACGCTGCGTCGCGCGACGGTTGCCTATGCCCCGCCCGAGATGCTCACCGACGATATTCCCGACCTGCGCGCTTTGCGTATGTCGCCGGCGATTGACGTCTATGCCGCGGCAAGCACGGTTTACGAGCTCATTGCCGGCATCGCGCCATACGAAGCCGCGCCGAGCACTTCGGGCACCTCGGGTTCGCGCAAAAAGACGCGCGACATCGCGAGCCCCTACCGTCTCAAGATGGACACGCGGCCCGACTATCCCATTGGTGCCCATGCGCCCGGTTGTGATTTGACGCAGCTGCTTCATCGCGAGCCCGATGTGGCGCTCGCCGCGGCCGAGCAGGCCCAGCAGCTGGGGCTTGAGCCGGATTCCGAGGAGCTACGCGATGCGCTGGCGTTTGTCGATGCCCAGCTGTTCGACGTGGTGATGGCCTGTCTGTCCAGCCATCAAAAAGATCGTCCCGAGCCGGCGGCGGTCGAGGCGGCGCTCTCGGCGTTTTGTGACCACTATGCGCAAAATGTCGGTCGTTCGCTCCGCGGCGAGCCGCTCACGCCGTGCCCCATGGATGCGTCCGGCCGCGCGGTTCGTCGCGCGCTGATGGTCGGCGCGGCGGTCGTCTGTGGCGTGGTTTGGGCTGCGGTCGTGGTTTCGGCCGCGCTGCTGGCGTCGGGCGCTCGCGTGACGGCGACTTTGGGATCGCTCGTGTGGTCTGGGTCGCTACCGGGTGTTATTGCCGCACTGGCGCTGGCGCTGCCAGGCATGGCCGGCGTTGCCGCGGGGGCACTTGCGCGCGATCGACGCTCGGGGTTCCTGCAGGGTGTGCTTGCGCTTTCTGCCTGCGAGGTTCCGGTACTGGTTGTGACTGCATGTAGCGTATTTTCCCAACGCGCCGTGATGGGCGGCCTTGTTGCCGCTTTGGTTGCAACCTATACGCTTACGTGGTTTTTGCTTGCGATGGGCTTTGCCTTTGAACTTCCTGTTTCGGCACCGCGACGCACAAAAGCCCAGATGGCGACTCCGCTTGCCGGTGGAGCCGCAGCTGCCCGTACTTTTGGCGGACCTGTCGAAGTATCGTCCGATTCTATTTCTACGACCAAGGAGGCCTAGGTCATGGCATCTCAAGTTGAGCTCACCCCATGCGGGGCCATGTTTGACATCTTTAAGCGCGCGGCGCATCTGAGCCATATCGAGCTGTGCGGCTTGGTGCTTTCGTCCCGTCCGCTCGCCGACGGCCGCAGCCCGCAGAGCCGAGCCGCCGATCGCTCTTGGGTTTCCCGCTTTATCGTTCGCGCGCCGGTCGGCACGCTTCAGCAGCGCTACTTTGCCGAATACGGTACCTCGGCTGCGCGTATTATGTCGCAACTGGCCCTGCGCCAGCGCAATCCCATGGACTCCACGGCTGTAATCAATATGGTGTGCGGTCCTGCAGGTGAACCGATGGTACGCGCGCTCGAAGAGTGCCACCAGGACACGAATCTCTATCGCAACGCGCTCGATCGCCTGTCCCAGGCGGCGGAACTCATGCCCGCCGAGCGCGCCGAGGCCGTGCTGGTGCTGTTTGTCGCCGTCGGTTGTTCGGCGGATGTGCGGTCCTCGGTGAACTATGCCATCGACTACGCGCACGCGACCTGTGGCGGAGGCACCTCCACGCCGCGTTCGCCTGGCATGTCGATGACCGCGGGCGAACGCGACCCCGCCCCGGCGCACCCTTTGGGCTTGCTGCGCATACAAAACAGTTTTGTCGTGAGTGCCCCGCGCTGGATTCAGCCGAGTGAGCAGGGTGTTGAGATTGGCGCGCTGGCCACTGGTGAGGGCGATATTACCGACGTCGGCGACGATGTCTCGGCCCGCCATGCCCATATCTGGTGCGATGCTCAAAATATCTGGCACGTCGAGGACTTGTCGTCCACCAACGGAACCGTGGTGGTAAACGGGGCCACGCGCGTCTGCATTCAGGTCGAGCCCGGCCGTTCCGCCCAACTCAATCCCGGCGACGAGCTCAAGCTCGGCGAATCCACTACCTACGCCATCCTCTTCGGTGCCCTCTAGCCAGTCTCGCCAAATGGTCCCTCCGTCCCCAAGGGATCATTTTGCTCCCGGCAGTCACCCGAGGTAAACCTTTACCGCCCGCCTATATTTGCCGAAATTACACTTGACGGCGGGGTACAATAAACCCGCATGCGGATTTCCGTTGCGGGCGCCTCCCATCGCCGGGGCGTGCCCGGGGGCATCCGGCATGCGGCCTTTGCGGCGCTCGGTCATGTGCAAGACGGGTAGCTGGGCCTGCGGTGCGCAAGCGCCCCTCGCCTTGGCATGCCTTCTCTCCACGCCATGCACCTGCTGCCAAGTCCGCCTGCCAGATGATTGGAAGCGAAAATCCCATCACGCCAACATCCCGGCGATCGCCGGGGCCTGTATACCTATATGAGAGGAGAGGGGTATATGGCGCGTAAGTTTAAGTCTATGGACGGCAACGAGGCGGCCGCATATGTTTCGTATGCGTACACCGAGGTAGCGGGAATCTATCCCATTACGCCGTCCAGCCCGATGGCCGACCATGTCGACCAGTGGGCGGCCCAGGGTCGCAAGAACATCTTCGGCACCCCGGTCAAGGTCGTCGAGATGGAGTCCGAGGCAGGTGCAGCCGGTACCGTTCACGGTTCGCTGGGCGCCGGTGCTCTGACCACCACCTACACGGCTTCTCAGGGTCTGCTCCTGATGATCCCGAACATGTACAAGATCGCGGGCGAGCAGCTCCCGGGCGTTTTCCACGTCTCCGCGCGTTGCGTCGCTTCGCACGCCCTGAACATCTTTGGCGATCACTCCGACGTCATGGCCTGCCGTCAGACCGGCTTCGCCATGCTCGCCGAGGGCAACGTCCAGGAGGTCATGGACCTCTCGCCGGTGGCTCACCTTGCCGCCATCGAGGGCAAGACCCCGTTCCTTAACTTCTTCGATGGCTTCCGCACCAGCCACGAGATCCAGAAGGTCGCCATGTGGGACTACAAGGATCTGGCCGAGATGTGCGACATGGACGCCGTCCAGGCTTTCCGCGATCACGCGCTCAACCCTGAGCACCCGCACACCCGCGGCAGCCACGAGAACGGCGATATCTTCTTCCAGAACCGTGAGGCCTGCAACAAGGTCTACGACGAGCTTCCCGCCGTCGTCGAGGGCTACATGAAGAAGATCAACGAGAAGCTCGGCACCGATTACGGCCTGTTCAACTACTACGGCGCTCCCGATGCTGATCGCGTCGTCGTGTGCATGGGCTCCTTCTGCGACGTGCTCGAGGAAGTCATCGACTACCTCAACGCTCACGGCGAGAAGGTCGGCCTGGTCAAGGTTCGCCTGTTCCGCCCGTTCTCCATCAAGCACTTTGTGGACGTTCTCCCCGAGACCGTCCAGAAGATCGCCGTCATGGACCGTACCAAGGAGCCGGGTTCCATCGGCGAGCCGCTCTACCAGGACGTCGTCTCCGCTCTCTACGAGGCCGGCAAGACGGGCATCAAGGTCGTCGGCGGCCGTTATGGCCTGGGCAGCAAGGACACGCCTCCCGCGTCCGCGTTCGCTGTCTTCGAGGAGCTCAAGAAGGACGAGCCCAAGCGCGAGTTCACCATCGGCATTGTCGATGACGTGACCAACCTGAGCCTGCCCGAGGCCGAGGATGCGCCCAACACCGCAGCCCCCGGCACCATCGAGTGCAAGTTCTGGGGTCTGGGTGGCGACGGTACCGTCGGCGCCAACAAGAACTCGATCAAGATCATCGGCGACCACACCGACAAGTACGTCCAGGCCTACTTCCAGTACGACTCCAAGAAGACCGGCGGCGTCACTGTCTCGCACCTGCGTTTTGGCGATTCCCCGATCCGTTCGCCGTACTACGTGACCAAGGCCGACTTTGTCGCTTGCCACAACCCCAGCTACATCGTTAAGGGCTTCAAGATGGTCCGCGACGTCAAGCCGGGCGGCACCTTCCTGGTCAACTGCCAGTGGAGCGACGAGGAGTTCGCCGAGCACATGCCCGCCGTGGCCAAGCGCTACATCGCGAACAACAACGTCAACGTCTACCTGATCGACGCTATCGACCTGGCCGCCAAGGTCGGCATGGGCAAGCGCACCAACACGGTGCTCCAGTCCGCCTTCTTCGCGCTGGCCAAGGTCCTGCCCGCCGAGGACGCCCTGCAGTACATGAAGGACGCGGCTACCAAGTCCTACATGAAGAAGGGCCAGGCTATCGTCGACGCCAACCACAAGGCCATCGATGCCGGCGCTACCGCCTTCCGTAAGTTTGAGGTTCCGGCCGACTGGGCTACCGCCGAGGATGCCGCTCCCGTCGAGCTCTCCGAGGAGACCAAGTCCGCTATCGCCCAGCAGGTCAAGAACCTGCTCGAGCCCATCGATCGCATGGATGGCGACAGCCTGCCCGTTTCCGCCTTCGTCGGTTGCGCCGACGGCCAGTTTGAGCTGGGCGCCTCCGCATACGAGAAGCGCGGCGTCGCCGTGGTCGTTCCCCACTGGGACGAGACCAAGTGCATCCAGTGCAACCAGTGCGCCTACGTGTGCCCGCATGCCACCATCCGTCCGTTCGCGATGACCGAGGACGAGGCTGCCGCCGCGCCCGAGGCTACCCGCACGCTCGACGCCATGGGTCCCAAGGCCAAGGGCATGAAGTTCACCATGGCTGTGTCCCCGCTCGACTGCATGGGTTGCACCAACTGCGTCAAGGTCTGCCCCAAGGGCGCCCTCGAGATGGTTCCCACCGAGCAGGAGATGGACCAGCAGCCCGTTTGGGACTACATGGTCGAGAACGTCTCCGAGAAGAAGGAGCTCATCGCGGCCAACGTCAAGGGCAGCCAGTTTAAGCAGCCCTACCTGGAGTTCTCGGGTTCCTGCGCCGGCTGTGCCGAGACCGCCTATGCACGTCTGGTGACCCAGGTCGCCGGCGACCGCATGTTCATTTCCAACGCCACCGGCTGCTCCTCCATTTGGGGTAACCCCGCTGCCACCGCTCCTTACTGCAAGGACAAGGACGGTCACGGCCCGGCGTGGAACAACTCCCTGTTCGAGGACAATGCCGAGCACGGTCTGGGCATGGCCGTTGGCTATGAGGCCGTTCAGCACAAGCTGATCGCCGCTACCCAGGACATCATCGCTGCCGATGGTCCGTCCGATGAGCTCAAGGCCGCCGGTCAGGCTTGGATCGACTCCGTCAACGACGCCGAGGCCTCCAAGACTGCTGCCGCTGCCTACGTTGCCGAGCTCGAGAAGTGCGGCTGCGACGCTTCCAAGGCAATCCTCGCCGACAAGGCTTACCTCACCAAGAAGTCCTTCTGGATCTTCGGCGGCGACGGCTGGGCCTACGACATCGGCTTCGGTGGCCTGGATCACGTCCTGGCTTCCGGCCACAACGTCAACGTCTTCGTCTTCGACACCGAGGTCTACTCCAACACTGGCGGTCAGGCCTCCAAGGCTTCGAACCTGGGCCAGGTCGCTCAGTTCGCCGCTGCCGGTAAGGTGACCAAGAAGAAGTCTCTGGCCGAGATTGCCATGAGCTACGGCTACGTCTACGTGGCACAGGTTGCCATGGGCGCCAACCCGGCTCAGACCCTCAAGGCCATCCACGAGGCCGAGGCCTACGACGGCCCGTCCCTCATCATCGGCTACAGCCCCTGCGAGATGCACTCCATCAAGAAGGGCGGCATGCAGAACTGCCAGGCCGAGATGAAGAAGGCTGTCGAGTGCGGTTACTGGAACCTCTTCCGCTTCAACCCCGAGGCTGCTGCCGGCAAGAAGTTCTCGCTCGATTCCAAGGAGCCCGCGGGCGGTTACCAGGAGTTCCTGATGAATGAGGCCCGTTACGCTTCGTTGACGCGTTCCTTCCCCGAGCGCGCTGAGGAGCTCTTCAAGGAGAACGAGCAGGCCGCCATGGACCGCTATCAGCACCTGCTGAAGCTCAAGACGGTGTACAACGAGGCCTAAGTCTCCCACCGCAGGATCTGAGGGCTGACCTTCGCGGACGTCCTCGGACATGAAGGAACCCCCGCTGCGCACAACGTGCGGCGGGGGTTCCTTCGTCCTGCGGAGTGTCCGCGAAGGTTGGCCCTCAGATCCTGCTACGACTACGTCCTCGGATTGTGGGGCTGAATGAAGGACGTGGTTGGCGGGGCCTTTTGTCCCGGTCGCTGTTTCGCGGCTTTGCCGCGAAACCACGCGCCACTTTGGGCATGGAGGGCTAGCTGATTGTGGCCTTCTGCTGTCCCAGTGCTGTTTCGCGCTTTGCGCGAAACATCGCAGCACTTTGGGCATAGTGGGGGAGTTGGTTGTCGCCGCCTTCTATCCCCTTGCTGTTTCGCGCCTTTGGCGCGAAAGGCGCAGTACTTTGGGCGTGGGGGCTGGCTTGCGGACTCAGATGACCTAGAGAGATATGGGTGCAAACGAGAAATCGTTGTTGGGGTCGTCCTTTTCCATAAACTCATCGAGACAGAATGTCATATAGATTGGAACGTAAAGGATCTTGCCCTCTTTGCAAAGGTTTTCGTGGCTCAGCACAACGGCCTCGGGAATTTTGTACTCGCCCACACTCATCAAACGGTCGAGGGCTGCATGTGCTCGAACTTTCTTGCCCGATTTGACTTCGATTGGGACAACATGTCCTCGGGCGCCTTCGATTACAAAGTCGACTTCACCGACCTCACGCGTTTGGTAGTACCACGTATCTGCTCCGAGGGCAACGAGTTCCTGTGCGACCACGTTCTCATAGAGGCCGCCGAGGTTGGGAGTTTTCATGTCAAGGTAGACGGCGCGTGCCGTGCTGCCGGGATACCGCGATGCGAGCATACCTGTATCGGACTCGTATAGTTTAAAGGCCGTCGTTTTCTCCGTCCTCTTGAGAGGACTTCGTGCCTCCGTCACCTGGGGGACCATCAATCCAACGCCTGCGTTCACCAGCCATAGGAAATCCTGCTCGTATTTTTGAAGACGAGCTCCCTCGCCTAGAGACGAGACGATAAAGCGATGGGACTCCGCCTCAAGCTGAACGGGAATTTGCTCGAAAATGGAGCGAACGTTAAACGCTCGAGTCGATGCATATTTAGAGATATCGCTTTTGTACTGATCGACTAGCTGAATTTGAAGCTCACGCGTTCTCACGAGCGAATAGCCCGAATCGATATAGTTCTGAACGACCTCCGGCATGCCGCCGCAAACGATATAGGCTCTAAAGTTTTTGAGCATCGCCTCATGAATATAGTTTTCGACGGGACGTCTCTCGACAAGGCGGCTGCGAATATCTGCAAGCACATTCTCGCTGATGCTGTTTGCCCAACAGAACTCTTCAAAATCCATCGGTCGCATAACAATGTGCTCGACATACCCTACCGGAAAAGAAGAGATCCCCTTAAACTCAGTCCCAAGCATAGACCCCGAGAAGACATAGCTAAAGCGTCCGTCCTCGACCAGCGCCTTCATAAGTGTAACGATCTGCGGATACTCCTGAATCTCATCGACGAAGATAAGCGTGTCTCCTTCAACAAGCGGTGCATCCGCAAGAAGGGCCACACGGTTGATGAAGTCAATGGAGTTCTTAGCGCCAACAAGTACGTCTCTTGCCTCGGCATCAAGTAGCAGATTGACCTCATAATACGAAGCGTAGTTGCTCTTTCCAAACGCGCGAATCGCATAGCTCTTGCCAATTTGACGCGCACCGGTAACAAGCAATGCCTTATGAGAGTTATTTTTCCAGTTCAAAAGCCTATTAGTGACCTTACGGCGTAGCATTAAAACCCCCAAATGACAAAAATTGGCAAATAGAATTGACCTAAATCATACAAAAAATGGCAAATAGAAATGCCCCAAATCATACAAAAATTGGAAAATAGCAAAGATTCGCTTAGGTCTCAAAGCCATCGAACCAGCACGGCACTTTGCGAAAAGGCTGGGGACGTCGTTATTTGCGTCTCCAGCCTCCTGGTTGCTGTTTTTGATCCCGCGATGGGGCGTTGTTGGTGTTGCTAGTTCGGCTTACCTTGTCTCGCCGGTTTCGGTGCGTAGGCGGTAGCCGTGGACCAGGTCGCTGATGGCCGGCCAGGGAATCTGGCGATCGACCCAAAATTGCAGCTGAACCAGATAGCGCTCGGTGGCGCGGGTGAGGGCGGCAAACTGCTCGCGGGTCTCGACCAGGGTGTAGAGATCGCGGCTGCGGGCGAGGATGGCGGTCGTGTCGTCCATCTTGCCGGTGACGTCGAAGGCGCCCGAGAACCAGTCGCGCAGGCGCGCGGCGCTGTTATTGAGGGTGGCCAAGTTGGCGGTGTCGCCGTTGGCGTTCTCGGTTGCTTGGGCGCGCAGGAGCGAAAGGGCATCGGCGGCGTTCATGCAGTAACCGACGGTAAAGTTCCATACTGCGAACTCTCGGCCGGTGTCGAGCTTGCGACGGCGCATCAGGTCGATGTCGCGGGGCTCCTCGAGCATCATTTGGTCGGCGAGGGCTTCAAGTGCAGTGGTGTACTCAGCAAGGTCGAGCGTGAGCAGGGTGTTGATATCCATCATCTTTAGGCCTCCGTTTCGATCTCGACGATTTCGTTTTTAATGTACATGCCTTGGTTGTCCCAGACATTGCGGCAGACGGCGGCAAAGCGCTCGCGGTCGGCCTCGCAGATGCGGGCAAACATGTTGCAGGTGCCAAAAGGCTCGCAAACATCAAAGAAGATACAGACCGAAGACCAGCCGCCGTACCAGCTCACCGCACCCGCGGGTTCGTTAAAGACGGGATTCTCGATGTGCTCGTAGTTGGCGATGGGGCCCGATACGGGATAGGTCACCTCGGTATCGCAAATCTTTGCCGAGAAGATGCGCGACTCGACCGGACAGGACGCTTCGAACAGTCTGCATGCTTCGGGCGCTTTGTCCCAGAGCATGTCGGCGAGAAACGTCTCACCATTCAGCGTAATCTTGAGCATTTTTGTCATAGTAAGGACCTCCTCAATCCGTCGCTCAAGGGGCTCGCTGGCGGATAAAGGAGAAGACAGCTACGGGGTCGCCGAACCCAAACTTCACGACAGACGCCTGCCGCCCCAGCCCGTGCTGTACTCGGCTAAAGTATCACGCTTGAGGAGCGAAAGCAATATTCCTATTTCGTTTTTTGGACCCTTGGTCAGACCCGCATGGCCAAACCGCAGTTCGCTCTCGGTCGCTTGCCGAAGGGTGAGACGCGATTGATTATTCCTTATGCTGGATGAAAAGCCCCTTGTTTTTGCAGGGGTGCATACTCAACTTATAAGTGCATAGAATCTCGTATAGTGCGAGTAAGATATTGCGCTGTCCGTTTTGTGTTTAGCAGAGATGTAGTTTGCATAATCCGACATAATCCTCGCTGCATTTAAATAAAGTTGCACGTAAATGGCGTAGATATGTCTGAGCTGGGGTTCTGTACGCTGAGCGGATAAAAACGACCGTTCACCGTTCCGCTATTTTCAAAATGAATAAAATGAGCGATAAAGAGAATATAAACCTTAATAAACTCGCGTATCGCACGGACGCGGGTTATTAATGGGTTGTAGGCCTTTTACAGAAAGGATTCCAGCAATGTCTAAGCCTCTTGGCAAGCCCGATCGTATTGTCGTCGCCCTCGGCGGCAACGCCCTCGGCAACAACCCCGTCGAGCAGATCGAGGCCGTGAGCAACACCGCCCACGCTCTCCTCGGTCTCATCGAGCAGGGCAACGAGATCATCATCACCCACGGCAACGGCCCGCAGGTCGGCATGATCCAGAACGCCTTCGCCGCTGCCCACGATGCCATCGGTACCCCCGAGATGCCGCTGCCCGAGTGCGGCGCCATGTCCCAGGGCTACATTGGTTATCACCTGCAGCAGGGCATTGGCCGCGAGATGCACAAGCGCTATAAGCGTTGGCACGCTGCCACCGTCGTCACCCAGATCGAGTGCGATCCGGACGACCCTGCGTTCAAGAACCCGACCAAGCCGATCGGTCCCTTCTACACCGAGGAGCAGGCCAAGGAGTTCATGGCCGAGGATCCCTCCAAGGTCTTCGTCGAGGATTCCGGCCGCGGCTGGCGTCGCGTCGTCGCCTCCCCCGATCCCAAGAAGATCGTCGAGGCTGACTCCATCCTCAACCTGCTCGACAACGAGTTCATCGTCATCGCCTGCGGTGGCGGCGGCATCCCCGTCGTCCGCGACTACGAGAACAAGGGTTGCTACAAGGGCGTTCCCGCCGTCATCGACAAGGACCTGGGCGGCGAGCTGCTGGCCGAGGACTGCGACGCCGACGTTCTGTTCCTGCTGACCGCCGTCGAGCATGTCGCCATCAACTTCGGCAAGCCCAACCAGGAGGAGCTCGAGGACCTCACCGCCGACGAGGCCGAGCGCCTGGCCGACGAGGGCCAGTTCGGCAAGGGTTCCATGGAGCCCAAGGTCCGCGCTGCCATCAAGTTCGCCCGTTCCCGCAAGGGCCGCACCTGCATCATCGGCGCTCTGGACAAGGCCGCCGAGACCATGGCCGGCCTCTCCGGTACCCGCATCCACGAGTAGTCTCTACTCTGTTGCCTCTCTCGTGGGCGCCAGGCAAAGCGCCCACAAACTAGCCTCTCTTCATGAGCCCCGCAGTCCGCTCCGACTGCGGGGCTTTTGCTATTCACCTAGTCATTGGGGACAGACTTAAATGAGTAGTCCAAAACGGGTGCAGTTTCCTTTGAGGCCCTCAACCGGAAAATGCATCCCGGAAATATGCCGAAAAGTGGCTCTCAGTTTCCCAAGCAGGCCGCTAACGGAAAGCGCATCCCGCTATCGAACTTCAAAGCGGGATGCGCCTTCCGTGCCGGCGGCTCCGGGCAGTCTGGGGCCACTCATTCAAGTCTGTCCCCAATGAGTGCCCAATGACTAGTAGTAGGCCCACATGGCTTCGACTTCGTTGAGGACCTCTACGACGCCCCAGCGGCGGGCGCTGCGGCTGGCCGAGTTGGGGTCGAAGACTTGAATCTGGTCGGCGTCGTCAATACCGTAAAGCACAATGTAGTGGCCCACGTTGGTAAAGGTGCCGGGGCGCACTGCGGCGATGACGGGCGCACCCGAGCGAAGTGCTTGGGTAATCGATTCGCGATCGTTGTGGAGCTCCGTTGCGTTAAGGCCCAGCTGCCATGCGCCGCGCGTCATAAATGACCATTCGGTGGCGCCGGTGGGGGCATAGTTGCCCGCCTCGGAAAGGGCGCACATATCGACCGGCGTCATATCGGCGTGGCCGGTCTTAAAGATATAGACCATGGTGAGGCAAGTGGGACCGCAAGCGTTTTCGCGAATAGTGCCACCGGCATAGGGCAGCTCCGACCATGCGGGGTCAATTTGGTAGATGTGGGGCATGGTGCCGGCACTCCACTGCGAGCGCGGGGTCGAAAAAGCAAATGAGTAGCCGGGTGCGACGGGAGCTTTAAGCAGCTTGTCCTCGGCAGTGGGCTCAAGACCGGCTGATCCGTGGGAGATACAGGATCCCAAAAACACAAAGACGAGGCAGGCGGCAATGGAGCAAAGCGCAAGGCGTAGGCGGCGGGCCGGAAGCACGTGGCTTGTGGTATGCGACGCGGGGTGAGGGGCGGAATTGCCGCGATCGCGTTGAGGTCGCGAAAAGGAGCGCTTAACGTAGTAGTCGGTCTTACGGCGATCGTAGCGGCGTGGCTGCGATGTGTCGGTCTGGCGTTGGCGTGTGCTCGTACTCATGCGGTCTGACTGCTGCACGGTACGGCTTTGTTGCCGCGAAGAAGCCCCGAGCTGCTCTTGGGGGCGCTGCGGGCTGTCGTTGTCGGAGGTGCTTCTGGGCGTTGGCGTGGTGCGGCCGGCAAGGCGCACGCTTTGTGGCCGTTGGTCGCCGTCATTGTATCCGTATGCCATTCGAATCACCTTGCCTCATGTGTAACTTGTCTATCCTACATAAAAAGATGCACGACACATGGGCATGTGCGCCAAAAGCCTGACAAATGGTATGAACGTTGCCGCGCCGCGCGCCAAGCGTCACGGCAACAGGTCTTCAAAAGCAGACAAGATGAAAGCGTCCAAGACGAATGACGTCTTCCGCCGTTCGTCCCAAAAACGGCGCCGCTCGTTTTGCAGTTCTGCCTTCGGTCGAGCCACAAGCGGCGCTGCTGTGCCAAGGCCGTATTGTAAAGCCACGAAATAAAAGCGCGCGGCAAAACAGACCGCGCAAAGGGTGACGTCAAAGAGGCGTCAATAAGGAAAGGAGGGGAACAATGGCGGACAAGAACGCAGAAGTTGCAGTCGAAGGTAACGGTGGCATGAAGAAAACGCTTTCGCTCTGGAACTTCTTCACCATCGGTTTCGGTGCCATCATCGGAACTGGCTGGGTCCTGCAGGTCGGCGACTGGATGGTCGTGGGCGGTGGTCCCGTTCCCGCTATGATCGCATTCCTCTTGGGTGCAATCTTCCTCGTGCCCGTCGGAGCTGTTTTCGGTGAGCTCACGGCTGCTATCCCCATCTCGGGCGGCATCGTCGAGTATGTCGACCGTAGCTTTGGCCGTACGCTGAGCTACATCACCGGTTGGCTTCTGGCCCTGGGCAACGGCATCCTGTGCCCGTGGGAGGCAATCGCTATCTCGACCCTCGTGTCCGAGATGTTCGGCAGCCTGCCCGGTCTTGAGTGGCTGCGCGCCGTCAATCTCTACACCATCTTGGGCGCCGACGTTTACTTGTTCCCGACGCTAATCGCGCTCGGCTTTGCAGTCTACGTCATCTTCCTCAACTTCCGCGGTGCCAGCTCGGCCGCCAAGCTCCAGGCCTTCCTGACCAAGGCTCTGCTCTGCGGCATGCTGCTCGCCATGGGTGTCTCGCTGTTCACCGGTTCGCCGGAACACGCCATGCCCGTGTTCTCCCAGGTCACCGGTGCTGGCGGCGGCAAGCCCGCTACCGAGGGCACCAGCCTGTTCGCCGGCATCGTGTCGGTCCTGGTTTTGACCCCGTTCTTCTACGCCGGCTTCGATACTATTCCTCAGCAGGCTGAGGAAGCAGCCGAGGGCCTCAACTGGAACAAGTTCGGCAAGATCATCTCCCTGGCCCTGCTGGCCGCCGGCGGCTTCTACATGGTCTGCATCTACTCGTTCGGCACCATCCTCGACTGGCATGAGTTTGTTAAGAGCCCGGTTCCCGCGCTGGCCTGCCTCAAGGGCATCAACATGCTCCTGTACCTGGCCATGCTCGTCATCGCCACGCTTGGACCCATGGGCCCGATGAACTCCTTCTACGGCGCCACGAGCCGCATCATGCTCGCCATGGGCCGAAAGGGCCAGCTGCCCGAGAAGTTCGCCGAGGTCGATCCCAAGTCCGGCGCTCCCAAGCTCGCCTGCGTCGTTCTGGGCGTCATCACCGTCGTCGGTCCGTTCCTGGGCAAGAACATGCTCATCCCTCTGACCAACGTGTCGGCTCTCGCCTTCATCTTCTCCTGCGGCATGGTCGCCCTCGCTTGCCTGCGCATGCGCTTCACCGAGCCCGACCTGCCTCGTCCCTACGAGGTGCCCGGCGGCAAGTTTGGCATCTGCCTCGCTGTCGCTGCCTGCGCCGTCATCATCGGCTTGCTCGTGATCCCGTTCTCTCCCGCCTCCCTCAACATGGTGGAGTGGAGCATCGTGATCGGCTGGCTGGCCATTGGCCTGGCCCTCATGGCTTTCACCAATTCCCGCAAAAAGTAACGCCTGGCCGGGGCGGATCGGGTGCGCGGAATCCTCTCTCCCGCGCACCGAACCCGGCACCACTTGGGTAGCTTTGTGAGGCCTTAACCCAACACGGCCTCGCCCACTATATGGATCCATAAGGAGGAACCATGTCCACTAAGTATGCAATCGTTGGCGGCAAGCTCATCGACGGTACCGGTGCCGAGCCGGTCGAGAACTCCCTCGTTCTCGTCGACGACAACGGCAAGATCGAGTACGCCGGCACTATGCAGGACCTTCCCGAGGGCGTTGAGGTTATCGACGCCGCCGGCAAGACCGTCCTTCCCGGTCTGATCGACACCCACCTGCACTTCTCGGGCAACCTGACCGACGATGACACCGATTGGGTTATGCAGCCGCTCCTCGAGAAGCAGGCCGTCGCCGTCAAGCAGGCCTACGACTGCCTCACCCACGGCCTCACCACCGTCTGCGAGATCGGCCGCTTTGGTATCCAGATCCGCGACTGCATCGACAAGGGCGTCTTCAAGGGCCCGCGCGTTCTGGCCACCGGACTCGGCTTCTGCCGTGTTGCCGGTCACGGTGACTCCCACCACTGCAGCCAGGAGCTCAACAAGGAATCGCACCCCTGGGGCGATCAGGTCGACGGTCCTTGGGATCTGCGTAGGGCCGTCCGTCGTCGCCTGCGCGAGAACCCCGATGCCATCAAGATCTGGGCTACCGGTGGCGGCATCTGGCGCTGGGACTCCGGTCGCGACCAGCACTACTGCTCCGAGGAGATCCAGGCCGTGATCGAAGAGGCCAAGTTGGTCGGCATCCCCGTGTGGAGCCACTGCTACAACAACCACGCCGCTGCCTACGATTCCGTCCGCTTTGGCTGCGAGCAGCTGATCCACGGTTTCGATATCGATGAGCGCACCATGGACCTCATGGCCGAGCAGGGCACCTTCTTCACGCCGACGATCGCCTTCCTGCCCACCTGGTACGCCACCTATCCGCCCGTCTACGTCCCCGAGCTGCACGACAAGTACGAGGGCACCCTGGTCGAGAAGGAGCTGCAGCGCAACTACGACTGCCTGCGCGAGGCCAAGAAGCGCGGTGTCGTCATGACGATCGGCTCCGACTCCTTCTCCTTCGTCACCCCGTACGGCACCTGCTCCATCGAGGAGATGTACGAGTTTGTCGACAAGATCGGCTTCACCCCGGTCGAGACCATCACCTGCGCCACCCTCAACGGTGCCAAGATGTGCCACATCGAGGACGAGACCGGTTCCATCGAGGCCGGCAAGTGCGCCGACCTGCTGGTCGTCAACGGTGACGTCGCCGCCGACATCCACGTGCTCAACACCGACAACATGGACGTCATCATGAAGGACGGCTGGATCGTCGAGGCTGGCACCTTTGGCGAGGCCAACAAATACAGCGCCTAAGATACCGTTTGTCGATGGCTGGATGTAAAACACAGTTTTTGATTGCATAATGCAATGGAGAGGGTCGCTTGCGGCCCTCTTTATTGCTATGGGTGCGGTAGATAAAAGGGGATGACGGTGGATTTAAACAGGCTGATTCTGGTCAAGAGCTACAACTCTACCAAGGTCTTTCGTACGGCCCAGCATGTGGTCCAGGCCATCCTGCTCGGTGTTGTCGTTCCGGCGCTTATCCTGTTGCTTATCTGGGATTTAACCGATAATCCCAATCCCGTTCCGGGCGTTGTCGTTATTGCCGGCCTGGTCATGCTGTGCTTCTTTTTCTCGTATGTCTTTGTGGTCCCCGACGACCTCACATCGAGCGCAACCGACCGTACACTCGCCATCGCATCAAAAATATTCGCCTACACGTCGCGTGGCCTTACGCCCGAAGCTGCCCTGGGCGCCTCCAAAATCATTCTGTCCGAAACTATCGCCTCGGCCATCTGCTTCACCGACGGCAAGCAGGTGTTGGCAAGTTGGGGCGAGGATTCGACAAAGTGTCCCGCCGGCACCCCGGTCGTGCTCGAGACCACGCTCAGTGTGATTGAGACGGGCGAGCAGAGCGTGTTTTCGCGTGACACCTCCAATGAGACGGGTGGCTATTTTCCCCGCCTGCGCGCCGGTATTGTCGCACCGCTTACCGTGCGCGGGCATTGCGTGGGTACGCTCGAGCTGTACTATCCCCGCCTGAGCAGCATCGATATGCGCCAGACGGCGTTAGCCTCGGGCTTTGCCGATCTCATTTCCACGCAGCTCGCCAGCTTTGAGCTCGAGCGCCAGGACGAGCTTACGGCCCGCGTGGAGCTGCGCGCCCTGCAGTCGCAGGTCGACCCGCATTTTCTGTTCAATACCATCAGCACTATCGTGTCGCTCGTGCGAACCGAGCCCGACAAGGCGCGATCGCTGCTGATCGACTTTTCCAATTACTATCGTCAGACGCTTTCTGACTCCGATACGCTCACCACGCTCGAGCATGAGGTGGAACAGGGCACTCGTTATATCAATCTTATGCAGGCCCGGTATGGCGACGGCCGTCTGCGCGTTTCGGTCGACATCGACTTTGAGGTGCGCGACAGCATGGTGCCGCCGTTTATCTTACAGCCGCTGCTCGAAAACTGCATCAAGCATGCCCAGCGCGAGACCGAGCCGCTTTCTATTCGTGTTGGGGCTTTTGAGACCGATGACGGTCTGGAGATCATCGTCGAAGATGACGGCATCGGTATGAGCGAAGAAGTCTGCGCGCACCTGTTTGAGCAGCATCGCCGAGAGGAGCCCGAGAGCATTACCGCCGACGGCTCCATCAAGCGAGGCTGCGGCCTGGCGCTCTTCAACGTGCTTCAGCGCATCCATTTCTTTTACGGGGAAGATTCTGGCATGCGCGTGAAGTCCCAGGAGGGCGTGGGGACGCAGGTCATCGTCGAGCTGAACGGCGAGCCGCATGAGCCGGCGCCGATGAAGGTGTAGCGCGCGGTTGGATTGAGAGAAAAAAGAGGGGAAGCGCATATGTCCGAGGGATGGAACATCTTGGTGGTTGATGACGAGCCTCCTATTAGGGCTGAGCTACGTTATCTGCTGGAAAAGGATGCACGTGTGGGACAGATTGCCGAGGCGGGCAATGTCACCGAGGCCGTGGAGTCGATTCTGTCGAACAAGCCCGACGTGCTGTTTTTGGATATCACGATGCCCGGCCGCTCGGGAATTGAGCTAGCCGAGACCCTGCAAAACCTAAAGACGCCGCCGGTGGTGGTGTTTGTGACGGCGTTTGCAGAGTTCGCGGCCGATGCCTATAACCTCGATGCCGTCGATTACATCGTCAAGCCAGTCGAGGATGCCCGCCTGTCAAAGGCACTCGACAAGATCGAGACCGCTCTGGGCGCTCGCCGTGTCGTCCATGCTCCGAGCCAGCCATTGCGCCTGACGGTGGATCGTGGGGGTAAAAAGGTGTTCATTCCCGTGGCGGATGTCTGCTACTTTGAGGCACGCGCCGATTTTTGCAACGCCGTCTGCGCCGAGGGAACATACCTGATCAATGAGTCGATTTCCTCGCTCGAGCGGCGCCTGGCCTCCGAGGGCTTTATCCGTGTCCACCGCAGTTATCTGGTCAATTTGGAAGACGTGCACAATGTCGAGATCGGCTCCACGGGCCTGATGGAGCTCAGGCTCGATCGCGTGACCTCGACGGTGCCCGTGTCCCGCCGTCGCGCCGCCGAGGTTAAGACGCACCTGGGGCTTGCGTAAGCGGTCCGCACGCCACCGTTTACCGCCGCAGGTTTGGCACGGGCGCGCGGTGGGCATAATGGGTGGCATCGAATGAAATCGAAAGGATCATTATGCCTGCGCTCATTACGCATCATCTGTTTGGCGAGGAAAGCATCGACCGTCTTCCGCAGGGCGTTATCACGTCCGACGAGGAGCGTATTGCCTTTATCCTGGGCAACCAGGGCCCCGACCCGTTTTTCTTCCACATGCTCACGCCGCGCGTTTCCGATTGCACGTTGCTTGCTCAGGTCATGCACCGCTCGCGTATGTCGCGCCAGTTCTCGTGTCTGCGCGACGGCGTGTCGCACCTGCAACCGCGCGATGCCAACCTGGGTCGCGCCTTTGCGCTGGGCCTGCTGTCTCACTATGTGCTCGACCGCAATGCCCACCCCTTTGTCTACGAGCAGCAGTTTGGCATTGTGGACTCCGATCCCGAGCTCGAGGCTTCGGGCAGCCAAGTTCACGCCGTGCTCGAAAGCGACCTGGACGTGCTGATGCTGCAGCTCAAGCGCGATGGGGCAACGGTCGAGGATTATCCGCCGGCGGGCGAGATCGTCACGACCGACCGCATCAATCGTGTTGCCGGCGTGCTGATGAGCTACGTCGCCGGGCGCGTGTACGGTATCGACATCCCGGCGGGGGAGTACGCCGGCGCCGTAGCCGACATGCAGCTGCTCTACCGCACTATCGAGCCGGCCGGTTCGGCCAAGACGCGCGCGATTGCCCTGATCGAGGGCTTGGTGCACGATTATTCGCTGCTCGACGGCCTTGCGCACCGTGTGACGACCGAGCTGCCCGAGCGTACCGGCAACCTGGGCCACTTGGCATGGAAGAACCCCTTTACCGACGAGGTCTCGAACGAGAGTTTCCCCGAGGTCTTTGACCGCGCGCTGGTCGATTACGAGTGCACGGTCGCCCGCTTTATCGAGACCGGCGATATGGAAGCCGTGACCAACCATGTCAATTACAGCGGTCGCGTGCTCGGCGCCGACGAAGAGTTCGACCGCGAGGAGTAGGGCTCGTGCGTGCCCCTTTGCCGAATCCTTACCGGCGCCTCCGTGCAATTGGGGTACGATGAACTAGCTGCATATCGGGCGAATACGAAGGGTCCCTGTCCATGAAATACACCAAGCTCGAGCGTAACTGGGTCATGTACGATGTGGGAAACTCGGCCCTCGTGCTGCTCAATACCTCGGTGGTGCCCATCTACTTTAACGCCATCAATACCGGCGCTTCCTCGGCAGACCTGGTGGTCGCTTGGGGCAACGCGCAGACGATTGCCTCGCTGGTCATTGCCATGCTCATGCCCATTCTGGGCGCGCTTGCCGATTACGCCGGCAACAAGATCAAGTTCTTCTTGGGCTTCTTCCTCACGGGCCTGGTTCTTTGCCTGGCGCAGGCTATCCCAATGTCCGCCATGGCATTTTTGACTGTGTACGTGCTGTGCACCATCGGCCTCAACTCTTCTATGACGTTCTACGACGCCATGCTGCCCGACATTACCACCGACGAGCGCATGGACGTCGTGTCCAGCTCGGGCTATGCCTGGGGCTACATCGGTTCCACCGTGCCGTTCATCATCTGCCTGGCGCTTATCATGGGTGGTCCCGCTCTTGGTGTCCCCACCATGCTGGCAACGCGTCTGTCGTTTATCATCACTGGTGCCTGGTGGCTCATCTTTACCCTGCCGCTCATTCGCACCTATAAGCAAAAGTACGGTCGCGAGCGTGGTCCCGAGGACACCATCGGCCACATCGTGGGCGGTGTGTTCTCCGAGGTCGGACACACCATGCGCGAGATCGCCCACAACAAGACCGTGCTGGTCTACATGATCGCGTTCTTCTTCTATATCGACGGTGTGCACACGGTCATTTCTATGGCCACCAGTTACGGATCGGCCTTGGGCATCGATTCGACGCAGCTGGTCCTGGCGCTGCTCGTCACGCAGTTTGTTGCTTTTCCGTCTGCCATCATTTACGGCAAGCTCGCCGGACGCGTGGGCACGCTCAACATGATCCTGGTGGCGGTCGCCGCCTACATGGGGATTGTGCTGTTCGCCGCGTTCTTCCTAAAGACCGCCTTTGAATTCTGGGTGCTTGCCATTATGGTCGGCCTGTTCCAGGGCGGTGTGCAGGCGCTCAGCCGTAGCTACTTTGGCCGCATTATCCCCAAGGAAAAGTCCAACGAGTACTACGGCTTCTTTGACATCTTTGGTCGTTATGCAAGCGTTATGGGCACCTTCCTGGTGTCGGTCGTCACCTCGCTGACCGGCAACCCCTCGCTGGGCGTCCTGTCTATCGGCGTGCTGCTGGTGGTGGGCTTTATGCTGCTGGTCCGCTTGTCCCGCATGACTCGGGCGGCAGGGCATGCCGCATAGGAGCGAGCGGCTATTGTGCCTGTCCACGGTACTCTTTTGGGGTTATCCGCAATAAACATTGCGACTTGCGAGCAATGATTTGTCCAAGTGGGTATGATGGAATCAGCTAGGTCGCGGGGCGTCGCCTGTGTTTGGCGGCGTCCCGTTTTTGTGTTGCAGGGAGGGTAAGGCATGAACGCCACGGTCGTGATTCCAACGTATTGGGCGGGCGATGACGCTTGCGCAAACGCCCCTGGCACCTATGACCATTCGACGCGACTCAACGCCGACAATCCCGAACTCGACCGCTGCCTGGCCTCGCTTGAGCAAGTGTGCGACATCCCGCGCATCATCCTTTTGGTGGTCTGTCCTGTTTCTGCCACAGCCGATGTGTCGCTGCGCGTGCACGAGATTGTCGACGCGCATCCCACGCTCAAGGTCACCGTTGTCACCAACACCCAGGCCTCGCGCATCGCAGACCGGGTTGCTCAGATCGCGCCCAAGGGTTCGGGCGAGTGCGTGAGCCTGCGAGGCTACGGTGCCATCCGCAACATGGGGCTAGCCTGTGCCGCTGTGCTGGGGCATGACGCGGTTATCTTTTTGGATGACGATGAGGCTGTCATCGACGCCGACTTTATGAAGCGCGCGACCTATGCGTTGGGGCAGCAGACGCGTCAGGGCTTGCCGATCTTGGTCAAGAGCGGCTATTTCTACGATCGCGACGGCTCGCCGCTGGCTCCCACGGACAAGGCGGGCATCTGCCATCGTTGGTGGACCAAGCGCATCGAGTTCAACCGTTGGATGAAAAAGGCGCTCTCGGGCACCCGCATCTCGCGCTCCAACTACGTGTGCGGCGGCCTGATGGCCCTGCACGCCCGCGCCTTTACGCGTGTGGCCTTTGACCCGTTTATCACCCGCGGCGAGGACTTGGATTACCTCTTTAACATGCGTATGTTTGGCTACGACGTGTGGTTTGATAACGAGTGGACCGTGCGCCATCTGCCTCCGGAGTCCGAAAAGCGCTCACCGCGCTTTATGCAGGATGTATACCGTTGGTACTACGAACGGGCCAAGTTGACGTTCGCCGCGCATCAAAAGGAGCTCATCCCCGTTACGGCGGCATCGCTCATGCCCTACCCGGGCCCGTGGATTTCGCGCGAGCTCGACGACCGCGTGCGCAAGACCGCTATGGTCCGCAGCGTGTTTACCCGCGAGCATGAGGGCTACCTGCGCATCTGGCGCCATGGTATCGACGAGGCAAAGGCCTATGCGCGCCAAAACGCTGCAAGCTATCTGCGTTTCCAGAGCTTTTGGCCCAAGATCATGGACGGGCTTTGGCGTGACGCACAACTGATCAGTATCCTGGAGGGGGCCGAATGATCGACCGCCGCGCCCAGCGCGATAGTTCAATATCAATCTTTCGCATCATTGCCGTTGCCTGCGCCATTTGCGTGCTGGTGTACTTTATTTTTGCCTTGGTGACCGGTATCGAGCCGATCGCCACGGTGATTGCCTGCGCGCTGCTGTGCATCTTTCTGTGCATCTTTATCTTTTTGACGCTCAATCCCGATTCGGTGCGCTCCCAGTACACCGAGGAGACGCTCTCGGTGGCCTCGGCCATGCTCGAGGACATTAAGGGCGGTCTGACGCAGGAGTCGGCGCGTTTGGTGTGCCGGCGCATTTTGCCCGAGACGCGCGCCATGACGGTGGCCATCACCGACGAGGGCAACGTGCTTGCCTGCGCGGGCGAGTTTGAGGAAAAACTGCTGCCCGATACTCCCATCCACACGCTTGCCACACGCTACGTTATCGAACATGGCATCGTGCAGTCGTTCAACCGTATGGTGGATGTCGTGGGCTCGGACGGCTCGCACAACCAAGTCCCCGCCGGCATTATCGCCCCCATCAAGGTGGGCGATCGTACCGTCGGTACGCTCAAGTTCTACTACAAGACCCCGCGCGCCGTCGACCGTACCCAGTACGCGCTTGCCTCGGGCTTTGCCGAGATCTTGTCCACACAGCTCGCCATCCACGAGCTCGAGGTGCAAAAGGAGCTCACGGCGCGCGCCGAGGTGCGTGCGCTGCAGGCGCAGATTAACCCGCACTTCCTGTTCAACACGCTGAACACCATTGCATCGTTTACGCGCACCGACCCGCTGCGGGCCCGCGAACTGCTTCGTGAGTTCTCATCGTTCTATCGTGCCACGCTCGACAACTCGGGATCGCTTATTCCGGTCTCGCGCGAGGTCGCACAGACCAAGCGCTACCTTACCTTTGAGAAGGCCCGCTTTGGCGAGGACCGCGTGCTTGCGACGTTCGATGTGTCCGAGGACGTGGAAGATACGCTGGTGCCGGCGTTCGTGATCCAGCCGATTGTCGAGAACGCCGTGCGTCATGGTATGGGCGACGACGACGCCCTGAGGATCGACGTGACCGTTCACCAAGACGGCGAGGATGCAATCTTGATTGCCGTGGCCGATAATGGCGTGGGCATGGATGAGGGTACCGCCGCCAGACTGTTTGACGAGCGCTCTGCCCGTCCCGACGCCAGCTCTCCCCAGGGTGGCGGCGCCGGTGTGGCCATGCACAATATTTCGGAGCGCATCCATCGCTTTTTTGGGCCGCACTCCTATACGCGTGTCGAATCGGCGCCGGGCAAGGGCACCAAAGTGCTTCTTCATCTTGATTTGTCAGAGAGCATCTTTGACATTCAAGAGTAAAATAAAAGGCTACGGGCTCAACGTCATGCGACGGATGCCCGGCGTAGTTAGTTGACGAAAGGTTTTATCCCTATGCTGCGTGCGATGATTGTGGATGATGAAGCGCCGGCTCGCTCGGAGCTTCGCTTCCTGCTCGAGCAAACGGGCAAGATCGGCACGATCACGGAGGCGTCGAGCGTCCGCTCCGCCATCGAGATGCTTATGGAAAGTCGCGTGGATGTCGTGTTTCTCGATATCTCGATGCCCGGTGCCTCGGGCCTGCAACTTGCCGAGGCGCTGCATAAGCTCAAAAATCCGCCGGCGATCGTGTTTGTGACTGCGTATAGCGACCATGCGGTCGAGGCATTCGACGTCGATGCCGTCGATTATCTGATGAAGCCTGTCGAGGAAGCTCGCTTGGATCGCGCGATCGAGAAGGTCATGCAACGCGCCAAGCCGGTTACGGACAGCAAAGTGACCATCGAGCGTATCCCGGTGGAAAAGGGCGGCCGCAAGGTGCTCATTCCCGTGGATGACATCCGCTTTATCATGGCAAAGGACGATTACTCCTGCATCTATACCGTCGATGATCGCTTTTTGTCGACGACCTCGCTGGCGCAGTTTGAGGCCAAGCTCTGCGACTTTGGCTTCTTCCGTGTTCACCGCCGCTATATCGTCAACCTAGCGTGCGTCACGGACGTCGAGACGGTGCCCTCGGGCGCCATCCAGCTGGGCATTACGGGCGTCGACGAACGCGTGCCGGTTTCTCGCCGCCGCGTCGTGCCGCTCAAGAAGGCCCTGAGTCTCTAGCACGCTGGCCCCGCAGCCCTGTAGACCCATCGTCTGCGGAGCCGTGGGGCCTTTTTTGTATGTATCTGCCGAATCGTTTTTTGCGGAAGGGATCCCATGAACAGTGCAAGCGCCAAGCGTATCGACATCATCTCGGACACCCACGGCTATTTATCGCCTGCGCTCTTGGATGAGCTTGAGGGCGCAGACCTGATCATCCACGCCGGCGACCTCACGTCAGAGATGGACTACGAGCACCTATGCACCATCGCCCCCGTGCGGGCCGTCTTGGGCAACAACGATTACTACCGCGACTACGGCCCCGATGTAGACCGTCTTGCACTCTTTACCTACGAAGGCCTCAAATTCGCCGTAGCCCACTACCGCGAAGACCTTCCGGTGGGATCCGTAGACGTAGCCATCAACGGTCACACCCACGTAACCAAAGAAGCCCAAGTAGGCCGTTGCTTAGTCCTCAACCCGGGCAGCGCCAGCTACCCCAGAGGCACCCGAGGCCCCACCATGGCCAGAATGCTCGTCAAAGACGGCCATGTCATAAGTACCAAGTTTATTGACCTAGACTAACCGCAACAAAAACGGGGGATGCACAACGCATCTCCCGTTTTTCTTTGAGCCAAAGGCAGAGTCCCAACAAGAATCTAAGACAACCCCGCCACGGAGAACGGGGCCGCCGAGCCGCGAAGCGGCGAGCAACAAGAACTGGTTGAAGAAAGTGACGGCAGGGAGGGTCTCCGGGGCTGGGGGCGGGGGTTAAGTTTGTCGCGAGTTCCGCACGCAAAGGAAAGCACT
>NZ_QSGH01000020.1:0-35738 GCF_003468085.1 Collinsella sp. AM41-2BH | reverse complement strand
CTGGTGCCCTTCCTCGGAGAAGTTCGCGAAGCCCACTTCTCCGAGGAAGGGCACCAGCCCGGAGGCGGCCCCAGCGCGAGACCGTCCCGGATGCCTACCTACTCGTTGTCGCCTGCGGTCATCTGCGTTGCGGAGAGCGCGCCGTCGGCTGCTGTTGCGGCTGCGGCGTCGGGCCAGACCCAGTCGGTGAAGGCCGGGTGGTCGTAGCCCTCATCGCACGCGAACTCAAAGGCCTCGGTGCGGAATGCCTCCCACTTATCAATCTGCTCGGCAAACTTATCGGCGTCGACCATGCGCAGCACGTCGGCGGCCAGTGTCCAGCGGTCCATGTTGTTCAGGCGCAGCATGTCGAATGGCGTTGTCGTGGAGCCTTTCTCCTCGTAGCCGTGGACGCGGAAGGCATCGTGGCCGGGGCGGTTCCAGATCAGGCGGCGAATCGTGCCGGCATAGGCGTGGAACGCGAAGAGGACGGGCTTCTCGCCGCAGCCGAACAGCTCAGCCCAGCGCTCGTCGCTGAGAGCCTGGTCGTTCTCGCAGACGTTCTGGATCTTGAGCAGATCGACCACGTTGACGAACCATACCTTGATGCCCAGCTCGCGCAGCATGTCGGTTGCAGCCAGAGCCTCGAGCGTCGGCACGTCGCCGCAGGTGGCGACCACGACATCGGCCTCGGCGAGCGAATCGGCGGTCGATGCCCACTCCCAGGTCGCAACGCCCTCGGCGAGCTCCGCCTTGGCCTCGTCGACCGTCTGGAAGGTCGGAGCAGGCTGCTTGCCGCAGAAGATGGCGTTGACGCAGTCGGTGGACTGGTAGACGCGCTCGGCAACGGCAAGGGCCATGTTGGCGTCGGCCGGATAGTAGGCATTCACGATGTGCGTGTCGTTGGCCTTGTTGAGCAGCAGGTCGATAAAGCCGGGGTCCTGGTGCGAGAAGCCGTTGTGGTCCTGACGCCAGACGTGGCTCGACAGCAAAATGTTAAGGCCGCTGATGGGGGCACGCCACGGAATCTCGCGCTTGGTAGCCTCGAGCCACTTGCAGTGCTGGTTGACCATGGAGTCGACCACATGGACAAAGCTCTCGTAGGAGCTCCACACGCCGGAGCGGCCGGTGAGCACGTAGGCCTCGAGGAAGCCCTCGCACTGGTGCTCGGACAGCTGCTCGACGACCTTACCGGAGCCTGCCAGCAGCTCGTCGTTGGCCTCGTCCTCGTAGAAGCCGGCGTCCCACTGCTTCTTGGTCACCTTGTAGGCAGCCTGCAGGCGGTTGGACGCGGTCTCGTCGGGACCGAAGATGCGGAAGTCATCCATGTTCTTGGCCAGAACGTCGGCAGTGTACTCACCAAAGACGCGGGCGGCCTCGGTGGAGCCCCAGCCATGACCATTAGTGTCGACGGGGACCTCGTGGGCATGAATATCGGGCAGCTCGAGCTCGCGACGCACCTTACCGCCGTTCGCGTTGGGGTTGGCGCCGACGCGCAGCTCGCCGGTCGGCATAAAGGCCGTCACCTCGGGGCGCACCTGGCCCTCGGGCGTAAAGAGCTCCTCGGGCTTGTAGGAACGCAGCCACTCGCGCAGCACGCGGAAGTGCTCGTGGGTGTCCTTGGCACTCGCCAGCGGCACCTGATGCGCGCGCCAGGAGTCCTCGGTCTTCTTGCCGTCGATCTGCTTGGGGCAGGTCCAGCCCTTGGGCGTGCGGAACACAATCATGGGGTAGGCCGGGCGGACCACGGTCTCGCCTGCGGCGGCCTGGGCCTGCGCGGTTGCCTTGATGTCACAGATCTCATCGAAGACCTGTTCAAACAGGGCAGCGAAACGCGCATGAATGCTTGCGTGGCTCTCGTCGTCAAAGCCGGCGACAAAGAAGTGCGGCTTATAGCCCATGCCCTCAAAGAACTTGGTGAGCTCTTCGTCGGACACGCGGGCGAGGATGGTGGGGTTGGCGATCTTGTAGCCGTTGAGGTGCAGGATCGGCAAAACGATACCGTCGGTTGCCGGGTTCACGAGCTTGTTGGATTGCCAAGAGGTCGCGAGCGGGCCGGTCTCGGACTCGCCGTCGCCCACCACGGCCACGGCCAACAGGCTCGGGTTGTCCATGACGGCACCGTAAGCGTGGCTGAGCGTGTAGCCGAGCTCGCCGCCCTCGTGGATGGAACCGGGCGTCTCGGGCGCAAAGTGGCTCGGGATGCCGCCGGGATAGGAGAACTGGCGGAAGAACTTCTGCAGGCCTGCCTCGTCATTGGTGATGTCGGGGCGAATCTCGCGGTAGGTGCCGTCGAGCAGCGACTGAGCAGTACCGGCGGGGCCACCGTGACCAGGGCCCATCAAGAAGATAGCATTCTGGTTGTGGTCGGCGATCAGTCGATTGACGTGACCGAACAGGAAGTTGATGCCGGGCGTGGTGCCCCAGTGGCCAACCAGGCGGTGCTTAACGTCCGGACGACCGAAGTCGCGCACCTCACCGGTTTTCTCGTCGACAAAGTCGGGGCGCATTAGCGGGTTAGAGCGAAGGTAGATCTGACCGACGGACAGATAGTTCGATGCGCGCCAATACAGGTCGACGCCCTCGAGCTCGGAAGCCGGCACCTCGTGGCCCAGCTTTTGCCACGGCGTCCCCAGTGTTTTAGCCATTGTTTATGTCCCTTCGCTGTGCGGTCACCCTCCAATACGGCAACCTTTCGTTGGGACCAGTATATTTGCTAAAACGTTTTATCATGGTGAAAAAACGTTTTACCACCCTTATCAATCCCATCGATTAGCAAAACGCGACATTCACCTGCGGCGTTGATTGTCACAGGTGCTCCACATTCGGTCTCTGCAAATTGGTAAACGTGTTTAGTTGTGTTTAGTAAGCTCGAGCACGCTGTCCTTAACGATAAGCTCCGGCTCCAGAACGACCTCTTCGGCACGCCTGCCGCCCCTACCGGCAAGACGCTTGGACATGCAGCCAAAAGCATGCTCCGCAAGGACACCAGGGTCCTGCTCAATCGCGGTCAGTGCCGGCTCAAAGAGAACGTCGGCCGCCGAGTTGTCATAGCTCACCACCGAGATATCGCCCGGGATGCTCTTCCCCATCTCGTGCAAGCGCTTGAGCAAACCGAGGGCAATGTTATCCGAGCTTGCGAACACGGCAGTGGCGTCAGTTGCGAGCACTGCCTCCGAGGCCTCGTATGCGCTCGGAATGTAGTACTCGCTCTCAAACTCCAAACGCGCGTCGATCGGCAGGCCAACCTCGCGCAGCGCACGCTCGTAGCCGGCAAGACGCTTACGACCCGTATTGGAACGGCGCGCATTAACCAAGCAGGCAATGCGACGATGCCCCTGCTCGATCAAGTACCGGGTAGCCATGTAGCCACCCATCTCGTGGTCGAACATCACCTTGTCGCACTCGAGTCCCTCAATGGCACGGTCGACCATTACAGCTGGGATAGGCAGATGGCTGACCTCTTCGCGCAGAGCGCGGTCGTCAGAGAACTCGTCGCCTACCACCAAAAAGACGCCATCGACGCCGCGCGTCACCAGCTGGCGCAGGAGCTCCAGATCGTCCTCGGCACTTCCACCCGAGCTGGTAATAAAGAGCGCGTAGCCGGCCTCGCGGCAGCGTTTTTCCAGGCTGCCAGCAAGCGAGGCAAAAAAGCGGCTCTCGATGTTGGGAACGATAAGGCCCAGCGTGCGCGACTCGCGCATGACCAGGCTGCGCGCAATCTGGTTAGGAACATAGTGGTTGCGCGCCGCGACCTCTTTGATGCGCTTGCGGTTTTCTTCCGAGATACGACAAGGCCGATTGTTGAGAACAAGCGAGACCGACGAGGGGGAAAGCCCCACCTCCTGGGCAATCTGCTTGAGAGTAACTTTGTTGCCCATCTCGCTCCTTCCGAGTATTCGCGCAATCTCTTGAAAGTATAGCGACCGTCCCTCTACCTCGATGATAAACACTTTACCAATCCGGTAGACGGCTGTTTTATCGCCGCGATTGGTGCAAAGCAACCTGACCCCTTTGCACTATGTGATGCATTGGGGTCAGGTTGCTTTGCACCAAATCCATCCGGGTGGGGTATATTGCATTCGATTGATGAAAACGACCACCATAAGGCGGATATACGTATGCACGAGAATGACTTTTTTAACGAGGACCTGCTCTGCGCGCTCGCCGGTGTTGCCGGCGAGGACAACGTGCTCATGAGCGAGCCCATGCGCGAGCACACCACGTTTAAGATCGGCGGCCCGGCCGACGTCTTTGTCACGCCCGATACCGAGCAGGGACTCGTCGCCACGCTTGACACCTGCTACCGCTGCGATCTGCCGCTCACCATTGTAGGCAACGGTTCCGACCTGCTCGTCGGTGACAAGGGTATCCGCGGCGTCGTCGTAGCGCTGGGCGAGGGCCTCTCTAATATCACCGTCGACGGCACACATGTTACGGCAGCAGCCGGCGCCTTGCTTTCCGATGTCGCCGCGGCGGCAGCCGAGGCAGGTCTCACCGGCATGGAGCCCATCTCGGGCATCCCCGGATCGGTCGGCGGCGCCTGCTACATGAACGCCGGTGCCTACGGTGCCTGCATGGCCGATGTTTTGGAGTCCGTGCGCGTCTATAAACCCGCCCGCGCGCTCGACGACGGCACCCGCGGCAGCGGCAGCATCATCGAGTTCGATGTCGACGAGCTTAACCTGGGCTATCGCAAGAGCCGCATTGCCGACGACGACTTCATCGTGCTTTCGGCCACCTTCAATCTCGCCCCGGGCAACGCCGCGATGATCAAGGCCGACATGGACGACTACCGCCAGCGCCGCGAGGACAAGCAGCCACTCGACATGCCGAGCGCCGGCTCCACCTTCAAGCGCCCCGAGGGCTACTTTGCCGGCAAGCTCATCATGGACGCCGGCCTGCGAGGACACGCCGTTGGCGGCGCGCAGGTGAGCGAGAAGCACTGCGGCTTCATCGTCAACGCCGACCACGCCACCGCCGCCGACGTCGACGAACTCATCCGCCACATCCAAACAACCGTCAAAGACCAATTCAACGTAGACCTAGAACCCGAAGTCCACCGAGTCGGCGAATTTTTATAGCCTGCCCACCGCGATCCACTTTAATTAATAACGGGACAAGTGATCTAGCTCACTTGTCCCGTTATCATTTATTTGCGAAGAACATCGGCTAGCCGCAGGATTGAAATCATCGACCGATAAGTGAGTTCCACTTTTTCGCCCGCAAGCAGTCGTTTCGAGCCAATCTCATCTAGCCCCACAAGCTGAGAAAACAGCGGGCTGCTCATCGTGCCCTCGTCAATTGATTCCCTTATGGTCTTCAAAACGTCCGTATCATGAAGCGACGCCGAGCTGTAGGGGGCAACACGAGCGGAACTCTCAATTAACGACGAGACAAAAGGATGGAGATGCTTTGGACATAGTCCATCAAACACCACATCCCCATTGTCATCCGAGCCGACTAGTCGCCAACTATAATGATCGACCCAGTCGTCTCCGTCATATATGGTGTCCATGAGCAACTTCCCGTCTAGAGAGACCTATTTGGACATCGGGGCGCAAGACCGCAATCCATATAGGACCAGCAGCAGCTCCAACCCAACGCACCGCTCGACAATTGCAAATTGCGGCTATTTTAAATCTACATGATCAGTTCGAGTTCGCAACAAGGCGATTATTGCAGCTAGGTTATATTTCATTTTCCACTTTGGTGAGCCGTCGGCTCCAAATTCCAAAACCGAAGTCCACGGAGTCGATAAATTCATTTAAAAAAGGCCCCGAAAGGGGCCTTCGCCATATTTATTCAGACAACCAGTCCGGTGTGTGACGCATTGGATCCGAGAGGTCCGTGGCTGCCCGGAAGGCATTAGGTTGATCGCGAGTTCCGCACGAGCCGGAGAGCACTTAATGTGCTCTCCGTGCGAGCAGGACTGTCCGAGCAGGCAACCTAATGCCTTCCGGGCAGCCACGGACCAACTTACTTCAAACCGCCGTTACGACAGCGCAATACCGCCAAGCCAGCCCCAACGCACGCCAGAGCCAGTACCGTAGAACCGAATAAACGCATCAAGTGACTTAGACGTAATGGAGCCCTCGTTGCTCATAACGATGCCGCCACCAACATAGATGCCCACGTGTCCGTACAGCAGGCCCGGCGTACCGGTACCACTGTGCGACGAGTCGGCCACAATCATGCCCACCTGCAGCGCCGAACGATCGGAGCTGTAGCACCAGGCGTTAAACATGTCGCACGCGTTGCCGCCAAAGTAGCCCACGCCGGCGTTGCGGAATACGTTGGTAACCCAAGCGGCGCACCAGTTCAGGCCAGGCGAAGGGGTGGAGTAGCATGCGTTGACGACGGCCTGCTGCTTGCCCGAGCCGGCATTCTGTTGCGGAGTTCCGGGCGCATACGATCCGCCACCCGAGCTTGAACCACCCGAGTAGGAATTGTTCTTGTTTGCGGCAGCCGCGGCAGCGGCAGCCTTCCTGGCAGCCTCCTCTGCCTGGGCGGCAGCGAGAATCTCGGAATCACGCTGGGCCATGAGTTCCTTGACATCGTCGGAGAGGCCGTTCAGAACCGTCTGGACCTCCTGCTGCTTGGCCTGCATGTCCTGCATCTGAGCAGTCTGCTGGTCCTTGAGCTTCTCCAGGTCGGCCTTCTGCGACTCGAGCTCGGACTTTTGCGTGTCGAGCTCCTTTTGGATGGTCTGAATGTCCTCGATGGCATCGCGGTCGCTCTTGTTGATCTTCTCAACGTAATGCGCGTTGGCGACGAGTTCCTCAAACGAGCCAGAGGCCAGCAGCAGCGACAGGATGTTCGTACCGCCGGACTTGTAGCTGGCGGCCACGCGATCGGAAAGGTCGTTGCGCTTCTTCTTGAGCTCGGCCTTCTTTTCATCGATCTGGGCCTGCGTGTCGTCAATCTTGCCCTGGACATTCTCGATGTCGTTGAGGGTCTGGGCATTCTTGTTGGCGAGCGCCGCGTACTCATTGGCAATGCTGTCGAGCTGAGCCTGGACCTCGTCGAGCTGGGCCTGGGCGGCATTCAGTTTGTCGGTGGTTTCTTGACTGGCCTCAGCCGCATGGGCGCGGGCGGGCAGGCCAAAAAGAACAGCCGCAGAAGCGGCGCCGAAAAGAGCCTTAAGGGCAGTGCGGCGCGAAAGCTCCTGCGTAAAGATGGAATCGTTGTTTGGTGACATATGTACTCCGTTACATGCTTATTTATATGTCGCTCAACTCAAACATATTAACGCACATCGCGCTTGTCCCAACTATTTCCACGAACGGCTGGAAAAGCATGGTCAGCGGCTCGCAAATACGTCCCACACCAAAGGTAAGGATTATGCAAATAACACCCTATGAGTACGTTAACATCAATCCTCTGGTTTTCCTGCCCCGCGTGTTTTGGGCGCCCCCAGCTGCGCTATACTCCCCTCAAGAAGTGTTCCTGATTCGATAGGAGACTACATGTCCAAAGCACTCGACCCCAAAGACACCTGCGTCCTCGTTACCGGCGGCGCCGGCTTTATCGGCTCGCACACCGTCGTTCAGCTGCTCGAGGGTGGCTACCAGGTTGTCGTCGTCGATGACCTCTCCAACTCCAGCGCCGTTGCCATCGACCGCGTCAAGACCATCGTGGGCGACGAGGCCGCCAAGAACCTCACCTTCTACGAGGCCAACGTGCTCGACCGCGATGCGATGAACAAGATCTTCGATACCCACCAGATCGACCGCGTCATCCACTTCGCCGGCTTTAAGGCCGTTGGCGAGTCGGTGAGCAAGCCCGTCGAGTACTACCACAACAATATCGAGAACACCCTGGTGCTCATCGATGTCATGCGCAACCACGGCTGTAAGTCCATCATCTTCTCGAGCTCTTCGACCGTCTACGGCGATCCGGACAATCCGCCCGTCACCGAGGAAGACCCCAAGAAGCCCGCGACCAACCCCTATGGTTGGACCAAGTGGATGATTGAGCAGATCCTCATGGACGTCCACACCGCCGACCCCGAGTGGGACGTCGTGCTGCTCCGTTATTTCAATCCCATCGGTGCCCATCCGTCGGGCCTGATCGGCGAGGACCCCAAGGGCATCCCCAACAACCTGGTGCCCTACGTCGCCCAGGTCGCCGTCGGTAAGCTCGAGGCCGTTCAGGTCTTTGGCAACGACTACCCCACCCCCGACGGCACCGGCGTGCGCGACTACATCCACGTGTGCGACCTGGCATCCGGTCACGTTGCCGCCCTCAACTGGATGAACGGCAAGACCGGCGTCGAGATCTTTAACCTGGGCACCGGCACCGGCACCTCGGTACTCGAGGTCGTCGCCGCCTTCTCCAAGGCCTGCGGCAAGGAGCTGCCCTACGTGATTCGCGAGCGCCGTGCCGGCGATATCGCCGCCAACTGGTGCGATGCCTCCAAGGCCGAACGCATGATGGGCTGGAAGGCCCAGTACGACATCGCGGACATGTGCCGCGACAGCTGGAATTGGCAGAGCCATAACCCCAACGGCTTCGCCGACGCCGAGTAGCCACTCCCCCGTGCTAGGTTTTGTGGCATGCCTCAAAACCTAGCACGCGACATGCTCGGCACATGCCGCTTCCTGCATGGGTAGATTTCTAGACATGTCCCAAAAATCTACTGGCCCCGGCCTCCAATGTGAGGTCGGGGCTTTTTAGGAACTCGTTCTCGAGCTCGAGCTCGCGCATGCACTTGCGGCCGCCGCGACCGGGTGGTTGGTCAGCTCCTTCTTCCTGACCGTCACCCATCTTCCCAGGGTCTTCTCGTTGATGCCGAGGTCGGCTGCCACTTGGGCGATGGGCTTCCCCGACGCGGCGGCGAAGTCTGCGGCCTCGGCGCGGTACCCCGCTGTGTAGGAGGGCCCGTCTGCCATGACTGACACTCCTTTCTTTTTGGCGCTGAAACGATTATCGCCGCTCAACGCCATTCCTCTAAGTCAAGTGTCCTTGAATACGATACAGTTCAAATGGACGAGGAGAATCTGGCGCTCCTCTCGATGAGCCCGGAGAGGTCCCTGGTCGTCACCTTCCCCCGCGCGAACGCGAAGCGGACGGCGGCGAGCCATGTCCTCACCGCGCGTTCCATTTAGGGAGTCCTCGAGAAGTCGATCTCTCTGTGCGATAATCGAGCTATTGAGTCTCGCGAGTTTAGAGCTGGTGATATGCATTGAAAATCAAGATGAAAAACATCGGCAGGGTCGCTGAGGCCGATATCGAGATTAATGGTATTGCCGTGATCGCCGGGGAGAACGGGACGGGGAAAAGCACGGTTGGAAAAGCGCTTTATGCGGCCTTCAACAGCATGTCCGATTCGGAGAACAAAATCGACCGCATGAGGCGCAATAGTGTTGAGCGCGCCATCAGGAAGGCATATGTGGGAAGCCCTCTCGACTCCACGTCTCGCCACAGGCGAACTGCTGGAAGAATGAATAGTTTCATCGACAGGGTTTTTTCGGGCGAGTGCACGAGGGACGAGCTTATTGATGAGATAAAGGAGTATTACGGGGAGGAGATCTCCCGTGAGATCGAATCCGATTTCACGAATGGCGTAGCAGGAGTTGCCGATCAGATTATCGAGATCATGGATATCTCCGATGATGAGGTATTTCGTGCGATTGCGACAAACAGGTTCCGAAGCGAGTTCAACGGCCAGATCAATTCGGTTTTCGGCGAAGAGCCCGGGAAGGTCGAACTCCAGATAAAGGACGCATCTACGGTTTTCTCGGTTGCAAGTGACGAGGTGGCGGAGGTGCACGATAGGAGGGTTTTGCGATTCAGGGCGCATTATCTGGACGACCCGTTCCTGATCGATTCTCTCGGAGGACCCTACGGCCCCGCTTTTCGGTTCAAGCCCCTCCTTGGACACCAGGAGGAGCTGCGGCAAGATTTGATTCAGGCGACCATCCGTAACGATGACAGCGAGTCCTCGCTGTTCGAAGAGATCGCGAAGGAGCGACACCTGAAGGTTCTCATGGACAAGGTTTCCTCCTTATGTCCGGGGCATTTCGAGAGGAGCGAAAGTCGCGGTCACCTTACGTATCTCGAAGAGGGCTTCGCTCGGGGGTTGGAGCCTGGGAACCTTTCTGCTGGCTTGAAGACGTTCGCCATCATGAAGGTGCTCTTGAAGTCCGGCGCGCTAGATGCCGGAGGGACTATTATCCTCGATGAACCCGAGATTCATCTTCATCCTGCATGGCAGCTGGCCTTCGCCGAGATAATCGTGCTGCTCCAGAAAGAGCTCGGGATGCACGTCTTAATGAGCACCCATAGTCCATATTTCCTGAATGCGATCGAAGTGTATTCTAAGAAGCACGCTGTTGATGGATTGTGCTCATATTATCTTGCGGAGACCTGCACTGATGGACGCTCTCGCTTTGCCGATATAACCGGCTCGACTGAGGTCGCCTACGAGAAGCTGGCGGCTCCTTTTGATACGCTTGAGAGGGAGGAGTACGGCCTTGAGTAGCGACCTGTGCGCCTCCTGCCCTCATCCGAACTCTCCCGCGGTGCCAGATGGCAGCGATGGTTGCTCCCGTTGCAGGACCTGTATCCTAAGGGACTGCACGTCGACCATCTCCAAAACATCCAGAGACGGGAGCGTCTCTCTTGTGGATGACGATTTGCCTGTTGTCAATTTTGACTCTGTTAAAGAATGCTACTGCAAGAAGGTCAATAGGTGGATGCAACTCCCGCGCTCCGCCGATGCGCTGTATTGCGATCGGGAAACGTTATATCTAGTCGAATTTAAAAACGGCAGTCTGAAGGAGACGCTGGGGAAGAGGCTCAATCCCAAGGATGACGAAGAGCTTGGTATCAATCTTGGCCAAAGGGACGCCCTCATCGAGAAGTGCAAGGACAGCGTTTTGATCTGCTCGGACCTGTGGGGAAAGAGGACGAGATGGTTTCGCGAGCACTGCGTCTTTGTTTTGGTATACAACGAGGACAAGAACAAGACCGCGTTGAAGCGGGTTGCCAGCTCGATTAGGAAAAAAGCGCGTTTTGGGCTTCCTGACAAATTGAAAGGTTTTTGCGTGAAGGATGTCTTGACGCTAACCGAAAAGGAGTTTTCGACATCGCTCCTTTCAACTTGGCGAGACGCAGAAGAAATCGCGGAGGTCGACGCGTAGGAGACCGAAAAGCATCCGGTGGCTATTTGCTCCCGATATCGATCGTTCGTCTGCAGTCGGTTTTCTTTCCGCTGCGCCCGCCAGTTTGCGATGAGTCGCGCACCGTGTGAAGCTCAACACGGATGAAATACAAATATAATCCCCCCTTGCACTGTGTTGATAAATATTGCTCGTCGAACTCATCTGAACTGGGCTTTCTTGCATAGAACTGCCTGAACCTGAGCGTTTTCGGGTATCGCATTGCCCGATCGAGCACCATCGCGACCTTCTCAAGCTTGTCCTCGGGCGGACTCATAGCCACAGCCCCGCATGCCGTCCCGGTTGGAGCCGGGATGAGCCCTCAGGAAGCACTGCATGAAGTAGCGCATCCGGTTCACGGGCCCCAGCGGGTTCTGGCCGTCGGGAACGCCCTTGAGCAGCTTCGCGTTGTAGTGCTGGCTCTTCAGTGACAGATTGTTGACGGGAGCCGTGTGGCGCCCGGCTCCATGTCGTGGATGAGCGCGGAGCCGGGCGCCACACGGCTCCCGAACGTCGCCAAGGTCTTCGCCCTGCTTGTCTTGCCAAGGCCCTCCCGGATGAAGATTGAATTGCCTGGCTCATCGCAGCCGAGCGCGACACGGCCTCTACCCGAGACCATCATCTCTACACATAGCCCATCATTCGACAAGAACGCGCAGTTTGTCCTGCATAGGCGCATGGTGTCCCCCTCCGCCGCAAGAGGTGAGCAAAAGAGAGGCTCCCCTCGCCACTACCGGACAAAGGGACCTCTCTGGGGAAACACGCTATAAAACCTTCTTGCCGGGCGGTCGAGTACAGCACCGACGGCGTACCCGTGGAGACCTACCCAGAGCCCACGCCATTTCAAGTTTCTTGGTCTTCAACGCCACAATCCGATAATCATCCAGCCGTCGAAATGACCTCGTCACAGGCGGCAAGCATCTCCTCGTCATGAGTGACAACGATTACAATATGGTCTCTCTTAATTTCATGAAGCAATTTGATCAGCGCGCCTCGACTCTTCGCATCAAGTGCTGAGGTCGGTTCATCAAAAAGCATAACGTCCGGCGATTTCAACAGCTGTCTCACAATTGCAATCTTTTGCTTCTCGCCGCCGGACACCCCTCCTTTCCCGCCGTCAAGCATCGCCGTTGCCCCGTTCTCCACAGAAGCAGCCATTTCGTCTAGCCCCAATATGACAAGCATCCGATTCAGCTTATCCATCTCGTAATCATCAGAAAGCAGCGTAAGATTATCGAGAATCGTCCCCTCAACGATAGGGGGTTCTTGCTCCGTAATGCTGACTCGACACCGCCGCAATGCATATCGATCGATGCAACGCTGTGACACCCCGTTGTAGCGAACGGCCCCTTCTGTGTCATCTGGATATAGCCCCAATATCACTGACAGCAGCGAGCTCTTCCCCGAACCATTCGGCCCCGAGATTCCATATAGCCGACCCCTGGAAAACGCGAGCCCCTCAATGCTTAACGCGACCCTTTCCGCCCCTGGATAACGTAGCTTGATGTTCTCTAGACGGATTTCCTCAATCGGACCAAGCGCCAATTTGCCATTCGCTTCCACCGGGACATCCCAAATTCTTTTCAGCCGCTCATAGCATACGCGATTAGTCTGGTAATCCCTTCCCCAGCCCAACAAATACTGTACCGCTGAGCTTAAGTTCGAATAATATCCAACAGCAGTCACGAGAAAACCAGGCAACAGTCTCCCGCCCATCACTTCAACCGCGCCCACAGCAAGAAGACATCCTTGAGCGGCGGAAGCGACCAACGCGTTGCCAAAGGTAAATCTAGACCCTACTTCCTGATTTGCTCTCATCGTTGGATAGAGCCCATTAAAAGCTTCGACCAGTACAGCGCGGGACCTATCGAACAAAGCATGTTTGCGGATGAAATCAACTTTCTCCAACTGATCTTGTAGACAGGAAAAAAACCTCGCGCTCTGCTCTTGTACGTCAAAACTTCTCTCAAACAGCCTTGCGCGTGAAACCGCATAAAAAGCGGCACTCGCTGCCGCAAGAACAAGGCAGACCACACTCAACTTGATATTCAGGCTACCGAGAACAAACAGGGCGGACAAAAGGGTGATAACGTTGCTTGAAACCCCCACAACCGAGTTGATTACGAAGATGACAAGGTCATTAGCGTCGTGATTGATTTGCTGGTTATAATACGACGCGTTGAAGCCCTCGAAGAATGCCTGGGGAAGGTGCTTCACGTGCTCAAGCGTATCCGCATTTAAGCCGAACCCCGCATGCGACTGAAGGTTGATGTACAGCATCTCTGAGCAATACACTAGTCCCGCTCGAACCGCTTGGACCGCAACCAAAATAAGGCAACAAACGAGAACGGCGGCAAGATCGGCGCTGGCCGGCATCGCCAATCGGTTTACCACTATGCCGGTAAGAAAGGGACCCGCAAGCGCAAGCAGCCCGACCAAAACTGTTACGACAAGATAGGCGTAGAATCGACCGCCCAGTATATATTTTCTACAGAGATTAAGCATCAGCCTCATTTTGCCCCGCACCCCGTTTTGCCGTATTCATCATCTGGGAGAGCAGCATTTTTTGCTCGGCATCATACCGGAAGGAAACGCAACGTTTCCCCTCACCGTTTAAGGCGTGGTTGGGGCACCCTCCCATGCACATGGGAAAAGCAAAGCACTCTTGGCATTCCGGGTCATCCGGCTCATATGCCATCCAGTTAATCATGTTCTTGCTCAACATTGGCGGCTCGAAAATAGTTCCGACCCTCCGCTCCTTCATTCCAATGTCATCCCAGCACTTATACAAATCTCCGACGGGATCAACCACGTACGAGTTGATTCCAACGGCGCAACATATCCCGAAATTCGTCCCACCAAAAGGTTGAACTTTGAAGCCCCGCGCAATTGCCCTTTTATAAAACTCAGTCTCCTCATACGAGAACTCTTTTACAGTAAAGCAGTGGCTGTCGTTCGCACATACCTGATTGATATCGTCAACAGGGGCTAAATAGAAGTGAACCTTATTCATCAGGCCATTTAGCTCGAGATAATCCAATAGCTCTTGAGCGGCCTCGATGTTGGTCTTGTCGACGTTGCTCCTTATCGAAATATCGATGATGTCGGCACACTCTTTGACGTTCTTGAGAATACGTTCGTATGTAGGGCTTCCGTCGTGAAGAATCCTTCTCGAATCGTGATCCGACTTCGATCCATCTATAGTCACTTGCGCGCTCGTCACACCACATGCCGCGAGCCTCCTTGCAACATCAGGCGTCAGCAGATAGCCATTTGTCACTATCGATGCGGAATATTCACACGTTGGCCCCACGACATCTTTCAGATCCGACGTAATCCGTTCGATCATCTTCATTCCGAGCAGAGGCTCGCCGCCGTACCATCCAACTGAGAGACTTGCGATACCAGGATAGTAATCTTTCACGAACTTGGAGAGCTGTGTCAAAACCTCCTCGCCCATCGTCGTGTACGCCTGTCCCTTTTCATAGCAGTAGGGACAAGCAAAAGTTGCAAGCCATCGTTGGCGCAATGGTAAGGGACAGAGCAGTATTCGCAAAGCGCGCGGCGCGACTTTGCAACCTGATCTCCCCAAGCTCGTCCCTCTCCTCATTGACTAGGATGCCTCCCCTTATCAGCTCCGCGACAAGATCATCGGCATCCCGAACGTCCCCTTCTTGAATCCTTTTGAATTTCTGCGCGTATTCCGGATTTAACGACAGGATGCCGCCGGTTCGCGCATTCATGATAAGAAGACTTCCGTTATGTTCATGCACCACATTAAATTGCGACAGTTTCACTTCGCACCATCTCCATTTCCAACCAAATCCATATCGACCCTCAGACGCTGCGCATACGCCAGCGCACTACCTTCTTCGATAAAAACTGCACGAAAGCAGCAATAGACATGCGAGCGACACGATGACCGCATGGCCGCATGCAGCCATCAGGACCGTCCCGCCGGCAGCCCCGCACGCCCTCATCCAATAAGCCATGTGAACCGGGGGTAAAACGGTTGGGAAACTCATCGCGATAACAAGGCCCGCGAACGTTGCGACCAGCAAGGCTCCCGACACAAGAGATCTGATCCTGAACACCTCATATGCAACCGCAACCATCAGCGTATAAGCGGCGTCTATAACGATATTCGACAGGAGTGCCGAGGTCACATTACCAACCGTAAGGCTGTCTAGACCGCTTCCGGAGCACACGGCAAAGACCGCAGCGACACCGAGAGTAAACACGATGTAGGGGCACAGCGTATACACTTCGCAAGCCAATGTCTTTGCCGCAAACAGCTGCCAGCTGCGGAAGCCCCGAGCAATCGAAACTCCCCTTGCCGACACGCTCGTCGCATCACCGAATAGCGTCCCCGCCACAACAACAGAGACGATTGGGAAGAACACCGTATGCGCCATGGAGACGACACTTAGCCAGGAAGAGATACCCGTTGGCCCAACCCCTATCGAGAAAAGATAGCCCGGATCGGCGGAAAAGCCAAAGAACTGGCCCTCTCCCCCTGCGGAGACCCATGCGCCGGACCCGGCAAACACATAAATCCCCGCGATGCCCAAATACATCAGCGCTATTATCACGGCGAGTTTCATTCTCCTTGCGCGGAACAGTTCCGCCCTGACCGACATCCCAAGATTCATCGAACCGCCGTCCTTACAAATAGCGAGACGAGCGCAACTCCAACCGACACAAGCACAGTGCCGCCCGCATACAGCAAAACCTGAATTACACCAACATTCTGCATACTCAGGGAACACAGGTTCATCAGGTAATACACGGGCGAGAGCATGAGCAGCAAGCTGGGCTGACCGCTTCCGTATGTACTTGGGAACCACACCATCACAAATGTCGAAACCGCTATTGCAACGACGCTGCTCGCCACCACACTCCTCGTGAGCAAATACAGGGCGAAGGTAGCGGCGTACATCGAAATGAGCAGCAGCGCGATCATCAGCGCAATCGATACAAATTGGGCAAACCCTGAGCACGAGGCCCCAACGTCCCATTGGGCCATCTTGGTTAAATACAGCGCAGTCGTAGAAAGAAGATACACGGCACCGACCAGAGTGCAGTTCACCAACAGCTTCGTGATCACAATCGCCGCCTGCGACACCCCTCGCGATCTCGATACGGCGTAAGCCACGGATTCAAAGTCTCTCGACGTAGCGTAAACCGCGTAGAGAATCGTCACCGGAATCCAGACCACTGTAGACGCAAAAGACGTCCGGGCAACAGAGCCCAAAACGTCCCCTGCATCCACTAGGTTTCCAATAAAACCTATAGCCCCTCCAAGCGTATACGGGTCATCACCGGCGACCATGATCAGCACCTCAGACGAAGTCGCAGCCGCAACCACATACAGCACAGCCGCAAGCGCAATCATCAGAGCGGTCGCCGGGTGCCTGGCGAGCAACCATACCTCGCTCCGAAAAGCTGAGATGAACTCGCGTTTCATCACAGCTCGCTCTCTCGACCGATGAGCTCCGAATAAAACTCCTCAAGGCTCTTCCTATGAGAATACGCCTCCGCAACCCTCACACCTGCGGTCGAGAGCGCTTCGATTGCAATGCCCCGCCCTTCCTTTTTCTCCTCATAGCGCATAAGGACGCTGCCGTCCGGCAGAAAAGAATGTGAGGTCTCATCTCCGAGAACCGATCTCGTTCGCTCCAGATCGTCCACATGCAACACGAAACCACCGCGGCATGACTTTTCCAGCTGAGGTGCGGTCATCCTTCGAATGAGGCGACCATGACTTATGAAGAGGTAATCAGTTGCCAGCTTGTGCATCTCCTCAAGATTGTGGCTGGATACGAGAATCGTTTTACCTTGATCTTTGTTAAGATGCGTAAGGATTTTTCTTACTTCGACTATCCCCATCGGATCCAGGCCGTTTGTCGGCTCGTCCAGGATCAACAGCTCCGGATCGCCCAGCAACGCTATGGCCAGATCGAGACGCCTCCTCATTCCCATTGAGAAGTTCTTCACTTTCTTCCCGCCGGCCTCCCCCAAACCGACGGTTGATAACACACCGTCGATGGAACGATCGGTGGGAAGCCCCCACTCAATACAGCGAACGACCAAGTTGTCTCGCGCGGTCAGATTAGGATACGAAGCATTGAGGTCGGGCATATAACCCAGCCTTTCCCTGCAGCTCCGTATTTCACGTCTCCCGGTTTGCCCAAACATCGAGATCGTTCCTGACGATGGCTCCGAAAGCCCCGTGATCAATCGAATTAACGTGCTCTTGCCGGCACCATTCTCCCCAATGAGTGCACACAGCTCGCCTTCCATTAAAGAGAACGAGACTGATTTAACCGCTTCAAACCCGCCATATCTCTTGGATATGGCACGCAATTCAACTGGGACTTCCCGCATGGACGACATCCTCCCCGTCAATAAAAAGGGACGACATGGCAATTGTGCGGGGTTATAGGTAACGTCGGTTCGCCCCCCATATTGCAATGCCACATCGCCCCTCAGGCGCTGCTGGCCAAAATATCTTTGAACAGTCTGTGCACGCCGTACGGCGTGCACTATCCGCTAAAAGCGGATAGTGCACTCCTGTGAAGAACACTTGGTGCTGCAGCTGCCGTGCGCGTAAAAGAAGCAATTGCTGCACATGGGCTCAGCCCCGGCTGACGGCTCGGTAATCCATTCCATTTCATTCCCCTCCTTTCGCGGTAGAAAGCCAGTTCATCTCTGCCCCCTAGAAACGGAACGTGCAGGACTGATTGGGGCACCTCTTCGTGCATCCCCCGTGCGCGTAGAAGAAGCAGTTGCCGCACGCGGGTGCAACGCCTTCCTCCGGCTCGTTAATCCAATCCATCTCTCCCTCCTTTCCTTGCATACCGAATTGATAATGTTATTCTAATTCGATATGTATCATATTTCAATATAAGCTTATTTATATATTACACAAGGTAAGCACCCCCCTGCATCCAGCACAGGAAATGACTCTCTCGTTCCCCAGTGACGCGGCGAGAAATACAGGCCACTGCAGGACGTTGAATGAACAGCCCGTGAAAACCGTTGTTTTCACGGGCTGCACCTGCTCAATACTTTTTTATTCTCCAGCCTCAGTCGTCTCTAAGATCGACCACGTAAACATGATCTGACTCCAGGACCGGGTCATCACCCGTCGCGGTCGCCCTGCTCAGCGCGTTGCGGGCGCGCCGCGTCGCCAGTTCCTCAAGTTCTCTTTCGTTGACGCGCTTAATAAGATCGCCAGGCTGGCAATCAAGCTCTACGCAAATATCCAGCAATGTCTTTAACCTAATTGCCTTCACCTTGCCATTTCGTATTTTTGAGATACTTGCCGGTGTGTGCCCGGTCGCCCGAATGATATCCGTACTCGTCTTTCCGCGTCGAAGCAATAAGCTTTCAAGCTCAATAATCAGATAGTCCATGCCGCCCCTCACACCAAATCCTCGGTCTGGTCTTGAAGCAGAGCTCCGTAGCGCCATATCGCAGAAATCGAGAAGCAGCAAACGGCCCCCAGCACAGCACCAATATCTATGGGCAGGGCCAGGTTTTCAAACATCGAATAGGCGTTCCCCAGCAAGTCGAAGGGGCCAATCACTATCGAAAGAAACCCCGGAGAAAACAAGAGGTCACCTATTGCCGCTGCAACAAACAGCCACCCGATAATCGAGATTCTTCGAGCATGCGAAAGGGTAAAGGGCGATTCGCCATGAGCCATGTCCATGCTGATTCCCCGCAGGGTCCATGTGGCCCCTCCGGAAATCAGAAGATACATCAAAGGAACCACTACGGAAACCGTCTTTGATGGATCATATAGGTTTCCTTGAGCAGCCATAAGCCCAATGGAAATAACCACCACCACCGAACAGCAACACACCGCTATAAACAGCGCCGTAAACAGAATCCCAAGCCTTCTTCCGAGAGTCATCATCTTCTGGATGGACTTATCGATCTTCTGGGCGCTATTCACCACAGCTCCTCCTAAAGCAATCAGAGGTCTTCTTACTTACTGTTTTTCCTACATTGTAACGAACTCGATAAGAAGAGGGTCGCTTCACGCCGCGCAATCCCGAACTCCAAGCGTTTCTCATCAGCATTGCCCATCTTTCGAGTCGAAATTCAAATCCAGTTTCTTATCGCATGCTGAAATCAACCCGAACTGGATGTGACTGGAAAACAGCGCGCTGCGTCGGTCGCGCTTTCCCGAGCGACTCTGGCACAACAGACGATATGAGTTGAACATTGGGGCCTCTCCCCTTGCAGCTCTCTCGTGGGTCGGGCGACAATGGTCGTACCATCAACCGCGGCCGCGCGCTGCGGGCCCTCGGCCTCGGCTGCGTCGTCGGGGCGGTCCCGAAGATGCACCGGCCCGCGGCCGACCGCGGCCGCAAGAACGACCGCCGCGACGCCGAGTGGCTGGCACGCATGCTGGCGCGCCGCAACGTCGTCGAGGTGTGGGTCCCCGACGAGCGCCCTCGAGGACGCGCGCGACGACCTGCAACACGCCAAGCAGCGGATGTCGAAGTTCCTGCTGCGCCACGGCCTCGTCTTCGACGAGACGACGCCGGCCGGCAGGCGCAGGGGCGCCTGGACGGGGGCCTACTGGGACTGGACGGAGTCCCTCTCCTTCGACGAGCCCGACGACGCCGCGGCCTACGAGCACTACATGGACGGAAATGACCTGGTAGAGAACCCTCGCACCGTCTACGTCGCAGGGGACGTAGACGAACTCGTCGAGCACGAGCAGCCTCGCGGGCGACACGTCGTTCAACAGTTTCGACAGCGTTCCCTTGCGCTTCGCGTTGCCGAGCTCGAGAACCAGCTGCGCGGTCTGCCAGAACCTGACCGACATGTCCGCGGCGACCGCGCGCATCGTGAGGGCGACTGCCATGCGCGTCTTGCCGCGCCTGGACTTACCGAAGAAGACGAGGTCTTCGCGCGATTGTTTGTGTCAACGGCCAACTGAATGTGAACCCTTCTTGCATTGTTGCAACCTGGCTGGCAGCCGGTCTTTAATGACGACGACCATTGTCGCCCGACCCACAAAAGAGCCGCAAGGGGAGGAGCTCCCAATGTTCAACTCATATCGTCTATGGCGCACTACCATTCACCGAAAGTCGGCAACTTTTTCATTCTCTCTATACATGTTTAAACAACATGTTCTACAATAGGGACAATAGCAATGGAAACTCGGGACGAGCCGTCTATCCATCTACGGCGCAGCCCCTTATTCAAAAGGACGGTGAGTGCATCCATGGAGCGTGCAAGCGGCGTTCTGATGCCCGTTTCGTCATTGCCCGGACCTTACGGTATCGGCGGCTTTGGCTGGAACGCCTATGACTTTGTCGATTTCCTCGCCTCGTGCAAACAACATTACTGGCAGATTCTCCCCCTTACGACAACGAGCTATGGCGACTCGCCCTATCAGTCGTTCTCGGCCCGTGCGGGCAACCCCAATTTCATCGACTTTGCCGAGCTTATCGAGGCCGGCTATCTGGAGCAGTGCGATATCGACGGCGTGTACCTGGGCTCCGACCCCAGCAATGTCGACTATGGTGCCATCTTTGGTGGCCGTCGTCAGATTCTCGACCGCGCCGCCGAGCGCTTTGCCGCCGACAAGCCGGCCGACTTCGACGACTTTGTCCAAGCAAACGAAGACTGGCTCATCCCCTACTGCGAGTTCATGACCGTCAAGGAGGAGTGCGGTCTCAAGGCCTTTTGGGAGTGGCCCGCAGAGCTCCGTACCCGCGGCGAGGCTTCTGCCAAGGTCTGCGCCGCCCATCCCGCGCGCATGCTCTACCACCAGATGACGCAGTACTTCTTCAATCGTCAGTGGAGCCGCCTCAAGGCCTATGCCAACGAGCGCGATATCCTCATCATCGGCGACCTGCCCATCTATGTCTCGCGCGACTCCGTCGAGATGTGGGCCACGCCCGAGCTCTTTAAGATCGACGCCGCCGGTAATCCTGTGAGTGTCGCCGGCACGCCGCCCGACCAGTTCTCGGCCACCGGCCAGTACTGGGGCAATCCCATCTACGACTGGGACGCCATGGAAGCCGACGGTTTCTCCTGGTGGGAGGGCCGTATCCGCGCCGCCCTCGACATGTACGATGTCATCCGCCTGGATCACTTCCGCGGCTTCGAGGCCTATTGGGAGGTGCCGTTCTCCTCACCCGATTCGTCCTACGGTTCGTGGACGCAGGGCCCCGGCCTCAAGTTCTTCAAGACGCTCGAGGAAAAGCTCGGCACGCTGCCCATCATCGCCGAAGACCTGGGCTTCCTCACCCCCGGCGTCATCGACATGCGCGACAACTCGGGCTTCCCCGGCATGAAGATCTTGCAGTTCGCCTTTGAGGGCACCAACTCGTACTACCTGCCGCACAACTACATTGCCAACACCGTCGCCTATGCGGGCACACACGACAACGAGACGGCGCGCGGTTGGTTTGAGGGAACGGCCACCCCGCGTCAGCGCGAGCAGGCGGCCCTGTACACCCACCAGCAGGCAGGCGAGCCCATGGCCGATGCACTCAACCGCGCCATCGCCGCCAGCGTAAGCGATACCTGCATCTACACCATGCAGGACCTGCTCAACCTTGGCAACGAGGCGCGCATCAACACTCCCGCCACCATGGGCGGCAACTGGACCTGGCGCATGCTCGATGGCGCCATCACCCGCGAGCTCGAGCACAAGCTCACCGGCTGGACCGAGACCTACTTCCGCATCCCGTCGGAAGACGAAATTGAGCTTCCCCAATAGGAGCCACCGCGCCCGACCCCACCCCATCGTGCGGACGCGTCCGTTTTCCCCGCGCGAGGCCACTCCAATCCCTCGCGCGGGCTTCTTTTGAATTTCTGACATGTAATCAACCCATCACAGGAGGAAACATGCCCCGTATCAATCTTGCGGATCTTGCCGAGCAGTCCTTTGGCACCTCGCTCGAGCAGCTCGATGACCGTCGTATTTATAAGCTGCTGGCCAAGCTCGTGCAGGAGCGCTCTGCCGCCTGTCCTCTCAACAACGGCAAGAAAAAGCTCTACTACATCTCTGCCGAGTTTTTGATCGGCAAGCTGCTCATCAACAATATGATCGACCTTGGCATCTATGACGAGGTTAAGGACCAGCTCACCGCCGCGGGCCACGACCTCAACAAGATCGAGGAGTTCGAGGTCGAACCGTCGCTCGGCAACGGCGGCCTGGGCCGTCTGGCCGCATGCTTCCTGGATTCCATCGCCACGCTGGGCTTGACCGGCGATGGCGTGGGCCTCAACTACCATTACGGCCTGTTCCGCCAGCGCTTTGTCGACAACCAGCAGAAGGCCGTCCCCGACGAGTGGCTCGGTGAGCAGGACATCCTAGTCGACGACGACCGCTCCTACACCGTCGAGTTCGGTGATTTTGCCGTTACTTCCAAGCTCGTCAACATCGATGTACCCGGTTATGGCCAGCCCACCAAGAACCGCCTACGCCTGTTCGACCTGGCAAGTGTCGACGACGGCCTGGTCCCCGGCAGCTCCATCGACTTCGACAAGACCGAGATCGCCAAGAACCTCACCTTGTTCCTCTATCCGGATGATTCCGACGAGCAGGGCCGCCTGCTTCGCATCTACCAGGAATACTTCATGGTGAGCAACGCCGCCCAGCTCCTGATCGACGAGGCCATCGAGCGCGGCAGCAACTTGCACGACCTGGCCGACTACGCCGTAGTCCAGATCAATGACACGCACCCCACCATGGTCATTCCCGAGCTCATTCGCCTGCTCACCACCGAGCACGACATCGAGTTTGACGAGGCCGTGACCATCGTACGGTCCATGGTCGCCTACACTAACCACACGATTCTTGCCGAGGCCCTCGAGAAGTGGCCGCTCGCCAGCCTGCAAAAGGTCTCCCCTGCCATCGCCGACATTATCGTCAAGCTCGATGAGATCGCCAAGGCCGAGCACGACGACCCACGCGTCGCCATCATCGACGAATACGACACCGTCCACATGGCCCACATGGACATCCACTTTGGCTTCTCCATCAACGGCGTCGCCGCGCTGCACACCAAGATCCTGGAGGATACCGAGCTTCATCCGTTCTACGAGATCTACCCCGAGAAGTTCTCCAACAAGACCAACGGCATCACCTTCCGCCGTTGGATCCATGGCGCCAACCCCGCGCTCGCCAGCCTGCTCGACGATGTGATCGGCACCGATTGGCGCAGCACCGGCGACCTGAGTAAGCTTGCCGAGTTCGTTGACGACAAAGATGTTCTTGAGCGCCTGGCCGCCACCAAGGCCGAGGCCAAGGCCATCATGCGCCAGTTCATGGCGCTCGAGCAGGGCGTGACCATTCCCTCCAACGCCATCATCGACGTCCAGGTCAAGCGCATCCACGAGTACAAGCGCCAGCAGATGCTCGCGCTCTACATCATCTGGAAGTACCTCGATATCAAGAACGGCAACAGACCTAAGCATCCCGTCACCATCATCTTTGGCGGCAAGGCGGCCCCTGCCTACACTATCGCCCAAGACATCATTCACCTGATCCTGACGCTGTCCCAGTGGATTGCAAACGACCCCGACGTGGCTCCCTACCTGCAGGTTGTCATGATCGAGAACTACAACGTCACCGCTGCCGAGCGCGTGATCCCCGCTGCTGACATCTCCGAGCAGATCAGCCTGGCCTCCAAGGAGGCGAGCGGCACCTCCAACATGAAGTTCATGCTCAACGGCGCTTTGACCCTGTGCACGCTCGACGGTGCCAACGTGGAGATTGCCGAGCTTGTCGGCGACGAGAACATCTATACCTTTGGCGCCTCGTCCAAGCAGGTCGAGCAGCTCTACGCCGACGGCACCTATGACGCCGGCGCGCTCTACCGCAAGCCCGGCATCAAGCTGCTGGTGGACTTCATCACCAACCCCGCCTTTATGGCGACCGGCAACGCCGAGCGCCTGCAGCGCCTGCACGACGACATCATGGGCAAGGACTGGTTTATGGCTCTACTCGACATTGAGGAGTACATCCAGACCAAGGAGCGCGTGCTGGCCGACTACGAGGACCAGGACGCTTGGATGCGCAAGGCGCTGATCAACATCGCCAACGCCGGCACCTTCTCGTCCGACCGCACGATCTCCCAGTACAACGACGAGATCTGGCACCTGAGCTAATTCGGTTTCATCGCCCATCCTCTTGAAAACGGAGCCACGGCAACGCGGCTCCGTTTTTTGTGCTCGCACGTTACCCTGTGATCCGACTCGGCCAAACAATCTCGATCCATAACAACTACTCAACCAAAACGGTCCCAGCTGTTACAGATTGAGACATACCGGCCCCTCCCCTTGGGTTTATCTCAATCTGTAACATCTAGCAGGTGAAATTCGCCTTTGGTGTTACAGATTTAGATGAAATGGTTAGCTCAGCGGAACCGTCTCGATCTGTAACATCTAACGTCCGAAATCGGCCCTATCCGTTACAGATCGAGACAAACGACCGGTCAGGCAGTCCCAACACAAAGAAAGGCTCCCCTCTCGCCCAGTGGACGGGAGGGGAGCCTTATATGTGACCGCGGCAAAAGGATGGCAATACCGCAGTCGCCCAAAGGGAGGGCCTGGTTGCACCGGGCCTAGATAAGGTTCTTGCCAGAGACCTTATCGAAGAGGTGGGTCGCGTTCTTCTCAAACTTGAACCAGATGGGGTCGCCCGCCTTGAGCGCACCCTTGGCCTCGAGGTCGACAACGGGAATGATCAGGACGAACTGGCCATCGGGAGCGGTCACGTGGACATGCTCGGTCGAACCCATGAGCTCGGTCACCTCGACGGTACCCTGGAGCGCGCCCTCCTCGTCCTTGTCGGCAAGCAGAATCTGCTCGGGACGCACGCCGGCCGTGATCTCCTTCACGTCGCCGCCGTCCCAGTTGAGAGCAAGCTGAGCGCAGGTCTCGGGGGCGAGCGCCACGTTCATATCCTCGGTCTTGACGGTAAAGCCGTTGCCCGAGCGCACCAGCTGGGCATCGAAGAAGTTCATCTGCGGCACGCCAATAAAGCCGGCGACGAAGATGTTCGCGGGATGGTTGAAGACCTCCTGCGGGGTGGCGATCTGCTGGACGACGCCGTCCTTCATGACCACGATACGGTCACCGAGGGTCATGGCCTCGGTCTGGTCATGAGTGACGTAGATGAACGTGCCCTTGATCTCGTGGCGCAGCTTGATGAGCTCGGCACGCATCTGGTTACGCAGCTTGGCGTCCAGGTTGGACAGCGGCTCGTCCATCAGGAAGACCTTAGGATCACGCACGATGGCGCGGCCGATGGCGACGCGCTGACGCTGACCGCCGGAGAGCGCCTTAGGCTTACGGTCGAGGTACTCGGTAATACCCAGGATCTCGGCAGCGGAGCGAACCTTACGGTCGATCTCGTCCTTGGGGACCTTCTTGAGCTCGAGCGTAAACGCCATGTTCTCGTACACCGTCATATTGGGGTACAGAGCATAGCTCTGGAACACCATGGCGATGTCGCGGTCCTTGGGAGCGACGTCGTTGACGCGCTTGCCATCGATGAGCACATCGCCCGAGGTGATGTCCTCCAGGCCGGCGACCATGCGCATCGTCGTGGACTTACCACAGCCAGAAGGGCCAACGAGGACGATAAACTCCTGGTCATGCACGGTGAGGTTAAAGTCCTCCACCGCGAGCACGCCGTCCTCGGTAACCTTGAGGTTGTGCTTCTTCTCCTCGGTCTTCTTCTTTTTGCCAAAGAAGCCCTTCTTTTTGGACTCGTTGTTGGGATACACCTTCTGAACATGTTTGAGAACGATCTCGGCCATGTCTCTACCTTTCGATACGCGGCGCCACGCTGAGGGGCGCCGCCAAAACTTGCAAAACAGTTACGGCATCAGCCCTTGACGGCACCTGCCACAACGCCGTCAATGATGTACTTCTGGCAGAAGATGTACATGATGACGATGGGGATGACGACCATCATGATGCATGCCATCATGGGGCCGAGCTCGACGTGGCCATAGCCGCCACGGAAGTACTGGATCAAGATAGGAATGGTCTTGTACTTGGTGGAGTCGAGCGTAAGGTAGGGCAGCAGATAGTCGTTCCAGACCCACATGGTCTCAAGGATGCCGACCGAAAGATAGGTGGGCTTCATAATGGGAAGGACGATCTTAAAGAACACCTGGACCGGGTTGCAGCCGTCGATCATGGCCGCTTCCTCAATCTCGAGCGGGATGTTCTTGACGAAGCCGGCGAACATAAAGACCGCGAGGCCCGCGCCAAAACCAAGGTAGATGAAGCAGATGTTAAACGGCGTGTTAAAGCCGATGCGGTCCGCGAGGTTGGACAGCGTGAACATGAGCATCTGGAACGGTACGACCATCGAGAAGACGAACAGGTAATAGAAGAAGTTCGAGATCTTGCTGTTGACGCGCACCACGTACCAAGCGCACATGGAGCAGCACACCAGAATCAGCACGACCGACGTGACCGTGATGATGAGCGAGTACATAAACGCCGAGGCAAAGCCCTGCTCGTTCAGAGCGTGCACGTAGTTTGCGAGGCCGTTGAACGTCTCGGGCGTGAGCAGATCGAACGCCGTGGTGGTGCTGATTGCGGTCGCTTTCTTAAAGGAATTGAGCGCAATCATGAACACGGGGTAGATCCATGCGAGCGACAGAATCGTAAAGAAGATCGAGAGCGCGCGGTTGATAGCCTTATCGCGTTTCATTACTGCTGCACCTCCTTGGACCTCGTGGCCTTAAGCTGGATCATAGAAATAGCGACAACCAGGATGCAGAAGATAACTGCCTTGGCCTGACCGATGCCCTGCCATGCGATGCCAGCACGCGAATAGAACGTGTTGTAGATGTTCAGGGCGAGCATCTCGGTGGAGTGCGCCGGGGCGCCACCGGTAAGGGCGAGGTTCTGGTCGAACAGCTTAAAGCCGTTGGTGATGGACAGGAACAGGCAGATGGTGATGGTCGGCATCAGGTTGGGGATCTTAACCTTCCAAAACGTCTGCCATGCCGTAGCGCCATCGACCTTGGCGGCCTCGATGTAGTCAGACGGGATGGACTGCAGACCGGCGATGTAGATGATCATCATGTAGCCGACCTGCTGCCACAGGGTCAGGATGATAAGGCCCCAGAAGCCAGCAGCAGAGTTAAGGGCGATGAGCTGGGCGCCCACGTTGGAGAGCAGGCAGTTGATCAGAATCTGCCAAATGTAGCCCAGCACGATGCCGCCGATCAGGTTAGGCATAAAGAAGATCGTACGGAAGATGTTGGTGCCCTTGAGCGCTTTGCGGGTGAGCGCCTGCGCGATGGCCAGCGCGATCACGTTGATGAGCACCGTCGACAGGAAGGCAAACGCCACGGTAAAGAAGAACGACGTGGAGAACTGCGGATCGGACAGCGCGCGCACGTAGTTCTCGATACCGACAAAGTGCGCGTTATTGATGGTAATAAACTGGCAGAACGAGAGATAGAAACCCTGGATAAAGGGAATCACGAACCCGATCATAAACGCCAGGCACGTGGGCAGCATAAAGAGCGGCCACCAGCGCTTGAGTGCTTTGCCCATAGAAGGGTCCTTTCAATATGCAGGGGGCGGGCAAACCTACGTCTGCCCGCCCCCTGTCGCTAATCAGATAGCTTGGGCAGCAACTGCTTACTCGGAAGCAGCCTTCTCGGTCTTCCAGCCATCGACGAAGGCGTTCTTGACGCCGTCCCACTTGGTGTTGTCGGCAGCATAAGCGATGAGAGCCTGCTTGAGGTTCTTCTTCCACTCCTCGGAGGGGATGTAAACGAAGTCCCAAGCGACGGTCTTCTTGCCGTCCTTGGCCATAGCAACGGCCTGCTGCGAGAAGACGTTGGTGGTCTCCTTAGCGCTCTTGAACGGGGCGGTCAGACCCATCTTGTCAGCGATGATGCTGGTGGCGGTGTCAGAAGTGACGCACCAATACATGAAGTCCTCGGTGGCCTTCTGGGCATCCTCGGAAGCCTGGGAGCTGACGCACCAGTAGTTCTCGCCGCCGGAGCACAGGCCCTGGTTCTCCTCGCCGTCGACGCCGATGTAGATCGGCAGCATGCCGAGCTGGTCGTCGGTCATACCGGCCTTGGTGAGGTCGGCGTAGGCCCAAGAGCCGTTCTGGTAGAAGACGGCCTTGCCGGTTGCGAACTCGTTGGTGGCGTCGTCACCGGTCTTGGAGGCGAGCTGCGAAGGATCGCAGGTGGAGTCGGTGATATACAGGTCGAAGATCTGCTTAAAGTTGTCGAGATACTCGCCCTTGATCTCGTCGTCCTCCTGATTGTGCTCCTTCTCGAACTCGTAGTAGAGCGGGAGGTTGGCGAGGTGCGTGGTGTAGCGCCAGCTGGAGGAGTCATCCATGCCGGCGGAAGTGAAGGCACCGTCAACGCCGAGCTCGTCCTTGCGGGCCTGGATGTCATCGGCGCAAGCCTTCAGCTTGTCGAAGGAGTTGATGTCCTCGGCCTTGTAGCCGGCCTTCTCGAGGAGCTCCTTGTTGTAGATGATGCCGTAGCTCTCCTGAACCCAGTCGATACCCAGATCCTTGCCGTCGGACTGCAGCGCCAGGGAGTCGTCGATGAGCTCGCCGCGGAGCTTGGTGTCGGAAAGATCGGCGCAGTAGTCCTTCCAGTTCTTAAGGCCGGTGGGGCCGTTGACCTGGAACAGCGTCGGAGCGGAGCTCTTGGACATCTCGGACTTGAGCTTCTCCTCGTAGGTGTTGGAGGCGGCGGTCACGATCTTGACCTCGACGCCCTTCTCCTTCTTGTACGCCTTGGCGATCTCCTTCCACTCCTTGTCGACCTCAGGCTTAAATTGGAGGAAGTAGACCTCGGCAGCGTCACCAGAAGCAGAGGAGCCGGAGCCGGCAGAACCACCACAGCCCACGAGACCCAGACCAAGAACCGCAGCCGCGGAGCCAGCGAAGCCCAGGAACTGCCTTCTGCTCATTTCGTTCTTCATTACAATCCACCCTTTCACACCGTGGCGGCACCCTTTGCCGCCGCCTTCGGAGATTGGCTCGGGGACTTTGCCCCTTTTGCTGATTTGTACAATACGCTATTTGGCTAGTTGTTTGAACAAGTATTACTAGAGCGGTAGAAAAACTTCGGTGAACGGTAATTTCAACTTGATACTTGACAAGTTTTGTATAAACAATTACTTGTTATCGAATGCAGAGAAAACGCCCGGTCAAGCCGATGCATCGTCGGTTTGACCGGGCGTTTTCTCTTTGAGGACATGAGTCTCGTCAGGCTGCGAGCTAGCCGGCTATCGCTTGGAGTTGACGCGGTAGTGGAAGATCTCGGGATGCGTGCGGGCATGCGTCACCTCAAATAAGATGCCGTCCGAGGTGTACGACTGGCTCTCCATAACGGCGACGCAGTTGTACTTGCCAAGGTCCAAGTAGCTGCAGTCCTCATCGTTGGCAAGCTCGACGCTCACCGTACGGCGGCTCGCCATCACTTTGACGCCACGCTTGTGCTCCAGATAGTCGTAGATAGAGCTTGCCGCAATCTCGGGGGTCAGGCCCTTGGCGATCGACTCCAAAAAGTAGCCGTGGTCCACCTGGCGCGCGCTGCCGTTGAGGCTTCGGACACGCACGACGCGAATCAGCTCCTCGCCCACCTTAAAGCCAAGGCGGCGCGACAGTTGCTCAGTGCAAATCAAATGTTCAAAAGACTTGACCTCGGTCGATGCGACGGCATTGTTGCGTTTTGCGAACTCGCCAAACGACTCAACCTCTTCGAGTGCGCCCAGCATGTCGGTTTCGCCCTTAAGCCAAATAACGCGCACGCCCTTGCCGTGTATAGGCTGCACAAACATCTGGTCGGCCAGCATGCTCAAGGCGCGTCGAACGGTATTGCGCGTGCAGCCAAACTCCGCGGTCAGCTCGGCTTCGGTTGGCAGCATCTCCTGAAACGCATAGGTCCCGTTAATGATGCGCGAACGGATCTCGCGGTAGATTCCTTCGTAAATCGCTTTTGGCATAACTTCACCTCTAATGAATATGTATGGCTAGGCACGATAGCATTTCTTAAAGTTGTTTAAACCGATTATCGGTAAAGTACGGATTATTTACCGTCGACGGTTCCCCCGAAACCCAAATCGGACCGAATCAAAACCGTCAATGCGGCAAGCAGCCAGTCCTCTACAATGAGTTCATTGTTTAAACGTTCTTGCTCGCACAGCATGTTGCATCCGGAAGGCATATTATGCTGCAGAAAATCCAACGCTTTGGCGGGGCAATGTTCGCGCCCGCCATGCTGTTTTCTATATCAGGCCTCATGGTCGGCATCTCCGCCCTCGCCACGACCGTAGACATCGTCGGTGACCTCGCCGTATACGGAACCCCTTGGTACGTTTTCTGGACCATCATCCAGCGCGGCTCGTGGACGGTCTTTAAACGTCTCCCGCTCCTTTTTGCCGTAGCGCTGCCTATCGGTCTTGCCCAAAAGCAACCGGCACGCTGCTGCCTCGAGGCACTCGTGGCCTATTTTGCCTATTGCTTCTTTTTGAGCGAGATCATTAAGCTGAGCGGAGACAACCTTGGGCTTAAGTACCCATCATCTTTGACCCCCGCCAGCGGTATCACCGTCATCGACGGCATCAAGACGCTCGACACCGGCATTATCGGCCCGCTGGCGGTATCGGCAACCGTCGTCGCCATCCATGACCGCTTCTACGATGCCAAGGTTCCCGATTGGCTCGGCACCTTCTCGGGTTCCTCGCTGGTCTACCTCATCAGCTTTTTTGCCGTGTTTGCCCTTGCCGCCATCTCGGCCGCCATCGTGCCCTTCGCATACGCCGTGACCGAAACGCTGCGCCACGCACTTGCGGGCGTCGGCCCCTTCGGCGTGGGCATCTTTGTGTTTTTGGAGCGAGCACTCGAGCCCATGGGGCTGCACCACCTGCTCTATATGCCCATCTATTACGACAATCTGGTCATTCACGACGGTATTTACGCCACGTGGACCAACCTGCTCCCCATTCTCTCCCATAGCACGCGCCCTTTAAATGAACTTGCGCCCTGGGCAGGTTTTACCGCCACCGGCTGGGGCAAGCTCTTTGGCCTTCCCGCCATCGCGGCAGCATTCTATTTCACCGCCAAACCCGAACGCCGCGCCGGCCTTAAGGTCATCCTTTTGCCCGCCATCGTCGCCTCGGTGGTCTGCGGTGTCACCGAGCCGCTCGAGTTTCTCTTTATGTTCACCTATCCTGGACTCTTTTTGCTCTACGCCGTCCTATCCTCCTGCCTTGCCATGACCATGAACTTCTTTGGCATCGTCGGCATCTTCTCGGGCGGTCTCATGGAAATGACGGCCTTCAACTTCATCCCACTCATGCGAATGCATGCCGGCTCCTACCTTTTGGCGCTCGGTATCGGTCTTGCCTTTAGCCTCATCTTTTTTGTTAGTTTTCGAGCACTCATCTTGGTCTATGACCTTAAGACGCCGGGCCGCGAGGATCATGTCTCCAATCGCGCGGCAATCGATCGTTTAACGGGAAGCGGCTTTGCCAAAGAGCAATCTCCCAATGGCGAGGTCAGTATTCAATCCGATCAAGATCACGTCCTCGCCGAGCGGGTAATTCAGCTTTTAGGTGGCGTTGGCAATATCGTGGGCGCAACCAACTGCGCCACGCGCCTGCGCGTCGAGGTCGCAGACCCTTCCATCGTTGCAGATAATGCGTCGTTTGTCGCGGTGGGCGCCAAGGGCCTCATCATTACGGGCAAGACCGCCCAGGTGATTATTGGCATCTCCGTTCCCCGCGTTAAAGAGCATTTTGACCAGATCATGGGCCTCGAGCCGGGATTTGTGCCCACCACCTCGGCCTCCCCTGCCGCCAGCGCAGCCCATAAGCGCGGCGATATCTGCTTCTTCGATATCGACGGAACACTCGCCTGGCAAGACCCTCGAGTGGCACAAGAGCTTCCCGAGAGCGAGCGAGACCTCTCCCCCTATCCCAATGAAGCGGTCTCGCAAGCCATCCGTGATTTTGTCGCCAAGGGCAATATGGCGTTTATCTGCACAGGGCGCACGCTGAGCTGCATCCATCCAAAGCTGCTCGAGCTGCCCTGGACCGGCATCGTCTGCCTCGCGGGTGGCTATGTCGAACTTGAGGGACACGTGATTCGCGATTTGGCGATGACGCCCGGCATGCTGCAGCGCCTTGCTCCCATTCTTGAGCAATCGGACGAAGTGATTCGTTTTGAGGGACTCAATGGCGTCGTTCGCATGAGTGCCGATGCGCCCGACGCCCCGGGATACGCCCGCACCGTGGGCGATGCAATTACGCAGCTGCAACATTACAGCGCCTACAAGATCTTAATGTCCACGTCGCTTGCCAGCCGCATCGCTCAGGATCAAGCGTTTGAGCCGCTGCTCTGCTTTAACGAGCTCGAGCTCGAAGTGACCGAGATTTCTCCTCGCGAATGCACCAAGCGCGAGGGTATCCAGTCCGTACTCGACGCCCTCGATCCCCACCACGGAACCGTATACGGCATCGGCGACGCCAGCAATGACGTCTCGCTGATGAACGCCGTCGACGTTGGCATCGCCATGGGCAACGCGCCGGACTTCCTCAAGGAAAAGGCCGACTATGTCACCGACAGCATCGACCACGACGGCGTCGTCACCGCGCTCGAACACTTTGGGCTTATCTAGCCAAGCCCCTACCGCACTTGCGGCCGCATGGACCAATCGTCTTCAACCGCCGCGCTCGACGCCCTAATGTGGCAATATGTTGTCTGCATAATGCAACGATGCAACCTATCAAAGAATGCGAGAACCCGTGTCCAGTCCGTTTACCAGCTTTTTAGCCCAGCACTTTGACCAGATTAACGACTATCTGGCCACGTTCTTTGACGGACAGGCGACTTCCGCCGATATCGAGCGCTACCTGTATACCCCGCTCTCGGCATTTACGGCAAACGCTGGCAAGCGCCACCGCCCGCTCATCTGCATGCTCGCCGCCACTGCGGTAGGCGGCAGCTTTGAGAGCGCCCGCAGCGCAGCGGCGGCCATCGAGCACTTTCAGTCGGGCGCACTCATCCACGACGACATCGCCGACAACGGGCAGATTCGTCGCGGCAAGCCCTGCATGCACCTTACCGAGGGCACCGGTCTTGCCATCAACTGCGGTGACCTGGCGCTCTCCATGGTCACCAAGACGGTTCTCGACGACCCCACACTCAACGCAGACGTGAAGCTTCGCGTGCTCCACGAGCTTACCGAGATGATCGTCCGTACCATCGAGGGCCAGGCGCTCGACCTGGGCTGGGTCCGCGACGGGCGCTTTGACATTTCGGTCGACGATTATCTGGACATGGCGACGCACAAGACCGCGTACTACAGCGGAGCGACGCCGCTTGCCGCCGGAGCCATTATCGGCGGCGGCAGCGAAGAGCAGATTGAGGCGCTGCGCGCCTTTGGGCTGCACACGGGCCTTGCCTTCCAGATTCAAGACGACCTGCTCAACTTGATCGGCACCAAGGAGGCCGCCAACAAGGACTTCCGCACCGATATCACCGAGGGCAAGCGCACCCTCGTTGCCGTGCATGCCCTGTCAGACGAGCGCTATCACGACGAGATCGAGGCAATCCTTTCCTCGGGCACCGAGGACCCTGCGCAGCTCGCACGCGCCGTGGAGATCTTCCAGGAAACCGGCTCCATCGATTACGCCCACACCTATGCGCTCGACCTGACCGCTAAGGCCAAGGCCGCTATCGAAGGCGTCGAGCTCGACCCGCATGCGCGCGAGCTCTTCCTCTCAATGGCAGATTTCTTTGTGGAGCGTCTTAACTAGCGGGGGTCATAAAACCTGTGGGCAGCGAGTTTGGGTACAAGTTGCTACACTATTGAGTGCATGTTTATAAATTGTCTCGCGTTGTCTATCCGACACACGCTCAAAATAGTACGAATGGTACGCCGAAAGGGGTTCGTTCATGGAACCTATTACCACAGGCATGCAGGGAGCAGCCGTCGAGGACGTCCAGTCCCGCCTTCTGCAGCTCGGCTATACAATCGATGACGCCGAGGTTGTCGACAAGCGCTTTGGCACCACCACCGAGCAGGCCGTCAGCACCTTCAGGCTCGACAGCGGCCTTGCTGCCGGTCATGCCGTCGATATCCCCTGTTGGAGCGCCCTGGTCGACGCCTCGTATAAGCTGGGCGACCGCACCCTGTATCTTCGCATGCCCAATTTCCATGGCGCCGATGTGCAGGCCCTGCAGCGCGCTCTCAACGTTTTGGGCTTTGCCTGTGGCGAAGACGACGGCTACTTTGGTCCGCATACCGAGGCCGCCCTGCAGCAGTTCCAGGAAAATGTCGGCCTGTTTGCCGACGGCATGGCCTTCCAGGACACCTACGCCTACATCAACCGCCTGCACCATGTGTGGGAGGGCAAGCCCTCGGTCACCGAAGCCGAGTCCCGCATCGGTTTTGCTCGCGCCGCCAACGTGCTCGAGCGCTTCCAGATCGCCGTTATCGGTGAGGACCCCATCGCACGCAGCGTTGCTTCGCGCATGTGGAACATCGCCACGGCAACGACCGACAACAGCGGCATGATGCTCTGCGACTCCGAGGTCCCAACCGACGTTGACCTGGTGCTCGAGATCGCAAGCGACGAGCTGCCCGCCGACGCCGCGCCACGCGCCACGATTGCCCTCGCCGAGTGCCACAACCTGGCCCAGCGCATCCGCACCGCCAATGTCGCCGTGCAGCAGAAGCCGGCTCGCATTCGCATTGAGCTCACGGGCATGACGCGCTACAACGGCACCTTCACGGCCAGCGACGCGCAGACGCTCGCCGTACGCCTACTCGACGGCGTTTGCGATGCCCTCGCAGATTAGGTAAACTAGACGAGTTGCTTTTGGGCAACACCACACATTGGGACGTAGTTCAACGGTAGAACTCCGGTTTTTGGTGCCGGCTGTTGGGGGTTCGAATCCCTCCGTCCCAGCCATTAAAACTGAGCGCCCTAAGCCCATAACGGCCCAGGGCGCTTTCTTGTGGGCAAGCGGAGGAATTCGAACCCGCAAGGGTGCGGAGCTGAGGAAACGCGAAGCGTTTTCCAGCGCAGCACGCAAGGAGCGAAGCGACGCAGCGGGGCGCGGCCGCCGACCAGGCGGACGCGGAATCCCTCCGTCCCACACCAGCCAAGAGCCCCTCACGTCAAGCAAATCGAGCCAACGCCGCCAAGCGGAGGGATTCGAACCCGCAAGGGTGCGGAGCGACGCAGCGGGGCGCGGCCGCCGCAGGCAGACGCGGTGTCGGCACTTGGGGACGCTCCTAAGTGCCGGCATTATAGGAACGTCCCCAAGTGCCGGCTCGGGACTATTTTCGAGGACCCTCCGAAGGACTGTGGCCAAAAAACGGCAAATATGAGTACTGTTACCGTTGTAGCTACATTATTTTCGTTAATAAAAGAAGATCTTAATGAGATTTATTCGCATCAAGGTCTTCCTTTAATGAACACTTGAGGAGATACGGCAGCTTATCTGCTCGATCGACACGTCAAATCACCTTAAATTTGGTCAAAATTACTGCTACTAAAAGAGTATCAGTACTCATATTTGCCGTTTTTTGG
>NZ_QSGH01000002.1:0-193145 GCF_003468085.1 Collinsella sp. AM41-2BH | reverse complement strand
TGCTTCGGCCTGCGCCTGCTCAACCGCCGCGGCTGCTTCCCGCAGTTCGATAAGTTCATCGAGCAGACCAAGGACGTTTGGACCCACCTGGTCGACATCCGCAAGAGCTTCGAGCCGCGCGCCGAGGAGCTCGCAAAGAAGTACGCCCTGGCCCCCTACACCATGTTCATCGGCTCCGGCGCCCTGTGGGGCGAGACCATCCTGTTCTCGATGTGCATCCTCGAGGAGATGCAGTGGAAGCGCACCCGCTACATCACCTCGGCCGACTTCTTCCACGGCACCCTCGAACTCGTGGAGCCCGGCGTCCCCGTGTTCCTGTTCATGGGCGAGGACGAGAACCGCAAGCTCGACGAGCGCGTCCGCGCGTTCCTCAGCCGCGGCGTGACCGGCGACACCGACATCAACATCATCGACACCGCCGAGTTCGCGATCCCCGGCCTTGACGACGAGTTCCGCGTCATCGTGTCTCCGTGGATCCTTTCCTCGCTGATCACCGATCGCCTTGCCGCTTACTACGAGACGGTCACCAAGCACAACCTCAACTACCGTCGCTACTATCACCAGTTCGACTACTAATAGTTGACCACTCATTTAAGAAGCACCCTGCCCGGGCGCATGCGTCCGGGCATTTTTATGCCGAAATTCGCTAGGAAGGGGATCGAATGAGGCAGTTTATCGTGGCGTCCCATGCTCATTTCGCGTCTGGAATCGTCGAGAGCATCGGCCTGCTTTCCGGTGAGCGCGAAAACGTCCATGCGCTCTCTATGTATGTCGACGGAAACGAGGACCTGTCCAAGGAGGCTGCAGCGATTCTGGACGGCTTTGCCGCGGACGACGAAGTTGTCGTGTGCACTGACCTCTTTGGCGGCAGCGTCAACAACGAGTTCACCAAGATCGTCCAGACGCGTCCCAACACGCACCTCGTGACCAATATGAACTTGCCACTCCTTATTCAGCTGCTGTTCGTACCCGATTCCACTCCGATCGACGAGGCCATTCGCCAGATCGTCGAGGCGGACGACACTAAGGTCAAGTACGTCAACGACCTGCTGGGGCAGGCCGAACTCGATGAGTTTTAATCGTTAGGAGCACATCATGATTCAGATGATTCGTGTAGATTATCGACTGCTTCACGGCCAGGTTGCCGTTAGCTGGACCTCGGCTCTGGGTGCCGACTGCATCCTGTTAGTGAGCGACACGGTCCTCAATGACAAGCTTCGTCTGCAGGCCCTGTCCCTTGCAAAGCCCGAAGGATGCAAGGTCGTCGTCAAAAACACCGAGGATGCTGTCAAGGCGCTCCAGAGCGGTGTGACCGATAAGTACAAACTCTTCGTGGTTTGCGAGACGATTCAGCAGGCCGGTGCCGTCGCCAAGGCGATGGGAGTCAAGAAGATCAACCTCGGCAACGTTGCCTTTAGCGAGAATGCCCGCCAGGTCTCGACGAGCGTGTTCCTCACGCCCGAGAACGAGGCCTACGTGAAGGAGCTGCTCGGCGAGGGCTATGAACTGTTCATTCAGATGATTCCGGCAGATGCGAAGACTGACGCCGCGAAGGTCATCGGTTAGGGGCCGTCATGGTTATCAAGACAATCCTGATTTTCCTTATTGCCCTTTTGGGTTATTCCGAGTGGCTGACGGGCACGAGCTACCTCCAGCGCCCGATCGTGCTCGGACCTCTGGTTGGCCTTGTCATGGGCGACATGGTGACCGGCACGATCATGGGCGCCACGATGGAGCTTGCCATGGTCGGCGCCATCTCGGTCGGCGCCTATAACCCGCCCGATACGATTTCCGGCACTATCCTGGGCGTATCTCTTGCCATGCAGGCCGGCGCGGACGCTTCGGCGGCCCTGACCCTGGGTATTCCTATCGCCACGATCGTCCTGGCGCTCGACACGGCCCTGGGCCAACCGGTCATGCTGCTGCTGGTGCACCGTATCGACAAAAACGTCGAGGACGGAGACACCAAGGCCATCACGCGCAACATGCTCATCGCCGGTTACGCGCAGAGCTGGTGCGGCCTGCTGATTATTCCCCTGGCATTCTTCTTTGGTGCCGATGCTGTTGCCAGCCTGCTCAACATCATCCCCGATTTCGTTCAGACCGGCATGGATGTCGCCGCCGCCTTCTTGCCCGCACTCGGCTTTGCGATGCTGGCGCAGATGATTATGAACAAAACAGTGGCTCCGTTCTTCTTCGCTGGCTTCTTCCTCGTCGCCTACTTTGGCATTAGCACGACGGGCGTGGCGATCTTTGCCGCGATCATCGTCGTCGCGATGACGGTTTTGGGTGATAAGAAAAAAGCGGAGCAGCCCGCAGCAGCAACCGAGGATCCTGCGATTGGGAGTGGGTTCGATGAGTTTTAAGTTTGAGTCTTCTTACGACGGGCTGATTTCCCGCGCAGACCTTAAGAAGCTGTTCTGGCGCTCGATTCCCTATGAGCATTCCTGGAACTACGAGCGTATGGGCCATATCGGCTTTATGTGGGCCCTTATGCCGATCCTTCGCAAGCTGTATCCGCAGGATGCGGACTTTAAGGCCGCCCTTAAGCGCCATATGGAGCTCTATAACGTCACGCCGTACATCTCGACGCTTCCCATGTCCATCGCCGCTGCAATGGAGGAGGTCAACGCTACTGACGATAGCTTTGACACGAGCGCGATCTCTAATGTCAAGCTTGCTTTGATGGGGCCGCTGTCCGGCGTGGGCGATGCTTTCTACTGGGGCACGCTGCGAATTTTGGCAACGGGTGTCGGCACGTCGCTAGCGCTGCAGGGCTCTATTCTTGGCCCGATTTTGTTCCTGCTCGTGTTCAACGTTCCTCACTACATCATCCGTTACCTGCTGACGTTTGTGGGATATCGCTTTGGCTCGGACATGATCAGCAAGGTCCAGGAATCGGGCATTATGGACACGATCGTCAAGATGGCCTCTATCATGGGCGCCATGGTGATCGGTGCTATGACCATGGAGATGGTCACCGTGGACATTCCGCTCATGGTCGGTGCGGGCGATGGTGCTCAGACGCTCGCCGAGCTGCTCAACGGAATCTTCCCGGGCTTTGTCACGATGGGGCTGTTTGGAATTGTCTATCTCATGCTCAAGAAGAAGATGAATCCGCTGCTCATCATGCTTGTGATCCTGCTCGTGAGTATCGCTGGCGCGTTCTTTGGAGTGCTTGGTGTCCAGTAGGGTATCCGTCATAATGAAAACAATGTAAGAGGGGGCGTCGCGCACACTGTGCTGCGGCGCCCTTTTGCCGAAAGGTGGACAAGATGGAGTATCCGCAGCTTGCCGTCATGAATATCAGCCATCGTTATTTTGACCTTGAGGAATTCTTTTCTTCGGCAGCGGCCTCGGGCTATACGTGTTGCGAGCTTTGGACCGGGGCGATGCATCTGTATGTCGATTGCCATGGATACGATTCGCTCGAGCGGGTACGGGAGCTGTCGCAGCGGTATGGGGTTCGGATTGTGGGGCTTTGTCCCGAACAGAACAACCCCAAGCCGTGGAATATCGCGGCGCGCGGGAATGAGGCGCGTGCCCGCACGCTCGCGTACTTTAAGAACGTTGTAGATATCGCGGCGGAACTTGGAGCCGAGCAGGTCATGGTCTCGAGCGGCTGGGCATTTTTGAACGAGCCGATCGAGGACGCGTGGGGTCGCAGCGCCTCGATGCTGCGTGCGATTGCCGAGCATGCGGGAGAGCGCGGCGTGCGACTGGTGCTCGAGGCCCTACAGCCGGTTGAGTCGATGATCGTGAACTCGGCGGCCGATACGAAGCGCATGATCGAGGCAGTTGATCATCCGGCACTTAAGGCGTGTCTGGATTTGGGCGCTATGGCGGTGGCGGGGGATACCATCGACGATTATTTTGATCTGCTTGGCGATGATGTCGCCCACGTGCATTTTGTCGATGTTGCGGCAGATGGCACGACGCATCTTGCTTGGGGTGACGGCGACCGCGATATGCGCGCCGACCTGGATAGGCTGGTGGCGCGCGGCTATCGCGGAGTTGTTTCGGCCGAGACCTATGATTGGCGCTATTTCGCCAATCCCGCGGCAGCCGACGCTCAGGTTATGGCGGAGTACCGACGCGCGATTGGCGCCTAAGTGGGACAGGGCGCCGAGTTGGCGTTTGACGCTTTTTGAGAAACGGGACGTGCTTTCCGCTTGAGGCTTCTGGCGGAAAGCACGTCCCAGAACAGGCGCTCAGAATGGGACACACTTTCCGCTGAGGACCTCAACCGGAAACCGCATCCCAGTTTTTGGCTGGCGGGCGGGACGCGCTTTCCCCTATGTTTCCAAATGAATACGCTATGAGCTGCAAGCGACGATTCTCCCCGCAAACACTCTAGTATGCTAAAGTACCCAGAAAACCGGCGGAGCTATGCCGGTCTTCTGTTCTATATGAAACACAGCATGAGGAGGCTCATCAGATGACGGCCACACCGTGGGGATTCCGGGACATATTGCCCGAGGAGGCTCAGGCGCGCGAGGAGATTGCGCTGACGGTGAAGGGCTGCTTCAGGGAGCATCATTACCTTCCGGTCGAGACGCCGCTACTCGAGGACAAGGGTTCGCTCGAGGAAGGCGGCCGCATCGCGGATACTCCGTTCAAGCTTTTTGACGACGACGGCCGCTTGTTGGTGGTCCGTCCCGACAACACGCTGCCGATCGTACGCCTGGTTTCGACCCGCATGCGCGCTGCCGACCTGCCCCTGCGCCTTCGCTACGAGGCGCCGGTGGTTCGTGAGTGTCAGCGAAATGCCGGTGGTTCGCGCCAGTTTACACAGTTGGGCTTTGAGCTTATCGGTGCGGGCGATACCGCGGGCGATGTCGAGATCGTCTCGCTCGTGGCCGAGGCCGTGCGCAAGCTGGCACTGCCCGATGCGCGCATTATCGCAGGTAGCGTACGCCCGTTTAAGGAGCTGCTCGCGGCGTGCGAGGATCGCGAGCTGGCCGCCGAGGCCCTGCGCTGTGTGCACGCCAACGACTTTGTGGGCCTCGATGCCCGCGTGGCGGCAAGCGCCGAGTCCGATGCCGTCAAGGCCGCCATTAGCGAGTTGCCGCGTCTGCACGGCGGTGCCGAGGTACTCGACCGCGTGGACGCGCTGCTGGAGGCCGCCGGTATCGTCGCGCCGCTGACGCGCGAGCTGCGTGCCCTGGTCGAGGGCCTGGCACCCGAGGACGCCCAGGTGCTGTCGTTCGACTTCTCTATCATGAACTCTTTCGATTACTACACGGGCCTGGTCTTTAAGGCCTATGCCGGCGGCTTGCCCGATCCGGTCGGTTCGGGCGGACGCTATGACTCCATCTTTACCGGCGCATTTGGCGCCGGTATCGAGGTGCCGGCGGCGGGCTTCGCCTTTTCGCTCGAGCGCCTGGAGGCCGCGCGCACCTCGGCCGAGGATGCCGCTTCCGATGGCGACCATGCTGCGGGCCGTGGCGCCGAGGGCCCGCTGCGTATCGCCGTGCCCAAGGGCTCGCTTAAGGCCGACACGCTCGACGTGCTCGAGGCCGCGGGCCTGGACGTCTCTGAGCTGCGTGACCCCGGCCGTCACCTGATTGTGCGCGGCCGCGACACGCGTGCCGGCGAGGGCACGGTCGGCGATATCGAGTTTGTCATCGTGCGACCCAGCGATGCACCCGCCTTTGTGGGCTGCGGCGGTGCCGATTGCGGCATCTGCGGTTGGGACTCGCTCATCGAGGCCGACCTCAACCTGCTGCAGCTGGTCGATCTGGGCTACGGCCTGTGCACCTTTATCGAGGCGGAGCCCGCGTGGCGCGCCGGTCAGGCCGAGCGCAACTATGCCCGCCGCGGGTCGCTTCGCGTGGCAACCAAGTACCCGCGTATCGCGAGTGCCTGGTATGCCGAGCGCGGCGTGAACGCCGACATCGTTTCGCTGCACGGCAATATCGAGCTGGGGCCCATCGTCGGCATGACCGATCGCATCGTGGACATTACCGCCACTGGTGCCACGCTGCGCGATAACGACCTCGTTATTACTGGTCGCATCATGGACTGCACGGCCCGCTTCTTTGTCAACCCGGGTGCCGCACGTCTGGATCCGCGCGTACGCAATCTGGCCGATCGCTTGGCCGCGGCCGTGAAGGACAAGCATTTTGAGCCCGTTGCGGGCTCGGCACAATAGCGCGAGCGCGCACGGGCGCCCCAACGTCCGGGCTGCGGGCCGACTGGTGCCGCCGTCCGGCCTCTCGTTTTTCGAACACAACCTCGACCGATAGGGGATACCGAAATGAAGACCATCAAGCTTGCTCCCGGTGAGCGCCTCGTTACCAACCAGCTCAACCGTAAGGGCGTGCTGCCGCAAAATATCGTCGACGCCGCCCGCGATATCGTGGCCAACGTGCGTGCCAACGGCGATGCCGCGGTGCGCGATTACTGCCAGCGTTTTGACGGTGTTGAGCTGCAGAGCTTCCGTCTCCCGCAGGAGCAGATCGATGCCGCGCTCGAAGATCTCGATCCGGCCTTTGTCGCCGCGCTCGAAAAGGCTGCGCGCCAGATTCGCGAGTTCCACCAGCGCGAGGTCGAGCAGAGCTGGTTTACCACGCGCCCGGATGGCACGATGCTCGGCGTTAAGGTGACCCCGCTTGCTGCGGCCGGCATCTACGTGCCGGGCGGTCGCGCGCAGTACCCTTCCACCGTGCTTATGAACGCCATTCCCGCCAAGGTTGCCGGCGTTGAGCGCGTGGTCATGGTGACCCCGCCGCAAAAGGATGGACTGATTAGCCCGTATACGCTCGCGGCGGCCAAGCTCGGCGGCGTGGACGAAATCTATATGGTGGGCGGCGCCCAGGCCGTGGCCGCGCTGGCGTACGGTACCGAGACCATTCCGCGCGTCGACAAAATCACCGGCCCGGGCAACGCCTTTGTTGCCGCTGCCAAGCAGATTGTCTCGGGTGACGTGGGTATCGACATGGTCGCCGGTCCCTCCGAGGTCTGCGTGCTGGCCGATGCCACGGCCAAGCCTATGGTGGTCGCGGCCGACCTGATGGCTCAGGCCGAGCACGATCCGCTGGCGGCCTGCTATCTGGTGACCTGCGACGAGCGGTTTGCGCGTGAGGTCGAGGCGGGTATCGACATTCTGGTAGCGCAGTCCCCGCGTGCCGAGATTACGTGCGCTTCGCTCGATAACGAAGGCGCCATCGTGGTGGCCGCCGACATGGCGGCCGCCGTCGAGGCCGTGAACACCGTGGCGCCCGAGCACCTTGAGCTGCACTGCAAGGATGCGATGGGCCTGCTCGGCGGCATTCGCAACGCCGGCGCCATCTTTGTGGGCGCTTGGAGCTCCGAGCCGCTCGGCGATTACGTTGCCGGTCCCAACCACACGTTGCCGACCGGCGGCACGGCCATGTTCTCCAACCCGCTTTCGGTCGAAGAGTTCGTTAAGCGCTCGAGCGTTATATGCTATACGCCCGAGGGCCTGCTCTCCGACGCTCCCGCTACGCAGCGTCTGGCCGAGGCCGAGGGCCTGTGGGCGCACGCGCTTTCGGCCGCACTGCGTCGCCGCGTGTTGGAGCAGGGCGAGGATGCCGTGAGCGCCGAGTCGCTCGCCGCGGCCGACCTGACCAAGGTTGCCTGGCCGGGCGACGCCGTGGCGACGGTTGCCGAGGGCGTGGACCTGGCGGCTGCAGGCGCAGATGGCGCTGGCGTAACCGGCGGGGAGGCCTAATATGGCCGAACTCACGCCTCGCATGAAGGAGCTCGTCCAGCCTTACCTGGCCGGTATTGAGCCCTACGATCCCAACTTTACGCCCACGCGCATCAACCTTTCGGCCAACGAGAACACCTATCCCGTGCCGGCTGGCGTGCGCGAGGCGGTCGACGCCGCCCTGGCTGCCACGCCGCTCAACCGCTATCCCGATCCCATGTCCAACGATCTGCGCGACGAGCTTGCCGCTTGGCATGGTGTGGCGCGCGAGAATGTCTGCGTGGGCAACGGCGGCGACGAGCTGCTCTATAACTACCTGTTGGCGTTTGGCGGCGCGGGACGGACCCTGCTCAACTGCCCGCCGTGCTTTAGCGAGTATGCGTTCTTTGCGTCGCTCTGCCAGACCGAGGTGCGCGACGTGTGGCGCGACCCCGCGACCTTTGAGCTCGACCAGGCCGCCGTGCTTGCGGCGGCACCCGAGTGTAACCTGGCAATCGTGACCTCGCCCAACAACCCCACGGGTGACGTGGCACCGCTCGACTTTGTCGCGGCGCTGTGCGATGCGTGCCCCGGCATGGTAATGGTTGACGAGGCCTACGTGGAGTTTGCCGACGATTCGTTTGGCGCGGCCACCACGGCGCAAGGCCTTATCGCCGAGCATCCCAACCTGGTGATTCTACATACGCTGTCCAAGGCGTTTGGCGCCGCCGGCACGCGTCTGGGCTATGTGATTGCGGCACCCGAGGTCGTCGACGTGTTCGCGGCGATTCGCCAGATCTATTCAGTTAACGTGCTGAGCCAGGCGGCAGCACTTGCCTGCGTGCGTGCCCGTGATGCCTACACGCCCGTGGTGGCACAGATCGCATCCGAGCGCGAGCGCGAGCTGTGCGCCCTGCGCGCAATGGCTGCCGATGGCATGCCCGTGGAGGCATGGCCGAGCGCGGCGAACTTTGTGCTCGTGCGCACGCCGCATGCCACGCGCGTGCGCGAGCGTCTGCGCGACGAGTATTCGATTTTGGTGCGCGACTTTAGCTACGCGCCGGGGCTTGCGGACTGTTTGCGCATCACTGTGGGTACGCCGCAGGAAAACGACGAGGTGCTGGCCGCGTTTGCCGCGCTGGTGAAGGAGGAGATGTAGATGGACCGCTATGCCGAGGTAACCCGCAAGACGGGCGAGACCGACATTGTCGTAAAGCTCGACCTGGACGGATCTGGCGTGTGCGATATCTCGACCGGCGTGCCGTTTTTCGACCACATACTCAACGCTTTTGGCCGCCATGGCCTGTTCGATCTGACGGTGCATGCGGTGGGCGACGTCGAGGTCGACGCGCACCACACCGTTGAGGACACGGGCATTGTGCTGGGCGAGGCGTTTTGCCAGGCGCTGGGCGACAAGGCGGGTATTACGCGCTTTGCCGACGCGGCGATCGCCATGGACGAGACACTCGTGATGGCCGCCGTGGATATCTCGGGTCGCGGGCAGGCCTATTGCGAGCTGCCCGTGCCGACTGAGCGCGTGGGCAGCTTTGATACCGAGCTGGCCGTCGAGTTCTTCTATGCCTTTGCGCGCGATGCCAAGCTCACGCTGCACGTGCGCGAGCTGGCGGGCGGCAATTCGCACCACATTATCGAGGCCGCCTTTAAGGCCGTGGGCCGCACGATGCGCCGCGCCTGCGAACTCGATCCCCGCGTGCAGGGTATCCCCAGCACCAAGGGCTCGCTGTAACCGTCACAAGGGTAAAACCACCACGAAGATGCCTGTCCTCTTTGTGGTGGTTTTGGATGATGAGAAGTGGAGGGGTCGCGTGGGCGAACCGAAGATCGTGGTGGTCGACTACCACAAGGGCAACTTGTCGAGCGTCGTGCGCGGGCTTGCGCGCGCCGGTGCTGCCGCCTGCACGTCGGACGATCCGGAGCAGATCCGCAACGCCGACGGCCTGGTCATCCCGGGCGTGGGTGCGTTCTATGACGCGATCGCCTTTATGCGTCAGAGCGGCGAGGAGGCGGCCGTGCTCGATGCCGTTGCCGCCGGAACTCCGCTGCTCGGCATCTGCCTGGGCCTTCAGCTGTTTTTTGAGCGCGGCAACGAGGGCGTGCCTGCGAACGAGGACGCGGACGCGGACGACGATGCCTCCGAGCAGGCCGGTGGTCCCTGGGTCGATGGCCTGGGCATCATGCGTGGCTCGTGCACGCACCTGGAGTCGAGCCGTCTGAAGGTCCCGCACGTGGGCTGGGACCAGGTGCGCATGACGCCCGCCGGTGCGGCCGATCCGTTGCTTGCCGGTTTTGCCGAGGGCGCCAACATGTATTTCACTCACAGCTACGCGGTGGCCGACGACGTCGATGCCGCCGATGTGTTGGCGCGCACGCACTATACACGGAGCTTCCCGTGCATCGTGCGCCACGGCAACGTGTGGGGCTGCCAGTTCCATCCCGAGAAATCCTCTGCGCTGGGTCAGCGCATCCTTAAGAACTTCGTGAGCATCGTCGAGGGGGCCGGCCGATGATTCTGTTTCCCGCAATCGATTTGATCGGCGGCAAGGTCGTGCGCCTGGAGCGCGGCGACCGGAGCCGCTGTAAGGTGTATTCTGACGACCCCGTGGCCGTTGCCCGCTCCTTTGCCGAGCAGGGCGCGAGCTGGGTGCACGTCGTCGACCTGTCCGCTGCCTTTGGCGAGGACGAGGACGCGTGCGCTGCCAACTTGGCAGCGATTAAGGCCATCTGCGGCGTCGACGGTCTGTCCGCGGACGTGGGCGGCGGCGTTCGTTCGCTCGCGCGCATCGACGAGCTGGCCGGCTACGGCGCGCGTCGCATCGCGCTAGGCACGGTGCTCGTGACCGAGCCGGGATTTGCCGAGGTGGCGGCGCAAGGCTTTGGCGAGTTACTGGTGGCAGACATTGCCGCCCGTGACGGCCAGGTCAAGGTGAATGGTTGGCGCGACGGCGCGGGTGTGGCGCTCGACGACGCCGTGGCGCAGCTCACCGAGCTGGGCTTTAAGCATCTGGTGTATACCGACATCGCGCGCGATGGCATGCAGACGGGCATCGACGTGGCGGCGTATCGCCATGTGGCCGAGGTCGCGGGCTTTCCCGTCGTGGCTTCGGGCGGCATCTCGACGCTCGACGATATCCGCGCACTGGCCGCGGTGGGCGAGGATGCCATCGAGGGTGCCATTACCGGTCGTGCGCTCTACGAGGGCAACTTTACGCTGGCCCAGGCGTTGGCCGCCGCCCGAGGGAAGGAGTAGCCCATGCTTGCCAAACGCGTGATTCCCTGTCTGGATGTTAAGGACGGCCGCGTGGTCAAGGGCGTCAACTTTGTGAGCCTGCGCGATGCTGGCGACCCGGTGGAGCTGGCGCGCGCCTACGACCGCGAGGGTGCAGACGAGGTCGTCTTCCTGGACATTACCGCGACGAGCGACAACCGCGCGACGACCATCGAGATGGCGGCGCACGCGGCCGAGGAGCTCGCTATTCCCTATACCGTGGGCGGCGGTTTCCGCGACTTGGCGGGCATGCGAACCATGGTTGCCGCCGGTGCCGACAAGGTGTCGCTTAACTCTGCCGCCGTGCGCGATCCGTCGTTGATCAGCCAGGCCGCCGCGGCGTTTGGCAGCCAGGCCGTGGTCGTGGCGATTGATGCCAAGCGCGTGGGCCTGCCCGGTCAGCCGGATGCCGACAAGTGGGAGGTCTTCACGGCGGGCGGTCGCAACGCCACGGGTATCGATGCGGTGGCGTGGGCCGAGGAAGCGGCTCGTCGCGGCGCCGGTGAGATCTTGCTCACCAGCATGGATCGCGACGGCACCAAGGCTGGCTTCGACCTGGCACTCACCCGCGCCGTGGCGCGCGCGGTGCCGATCCCGGTGATCGCAAGCGGCGGCGTGGGCACGCTCGAGCATTTTGCCGAGGGCGTGATCGAGGGCGAGGCCGATGCCGTGCTGGCGGCCAGCGTCTTTCACTTTGGAACTTTCAGCATTCGCCAGGTGAAGGAGTATATGGCCAGCCAAGGCATCCCTGTGAGGCTGGACTTCTAGTGCTGCGGCTTGCCCAGGCACCGCATCTTGCCGCTCAAACCGTCGCTCGCGTACCAAAGTACGCGTCGCTCCTCTTTCGCGGCAACCTGCGGCACCTGGACAACCCTCGCCGACCTGTGGGATTTCGTTTGTTACTTGGGAGAAATGATGACTGAGGTAATAAATGCTACCGAGCTTAAATACGACGCCCGCGGGCTGATTCCTTGCGTGGTTCAGCAGCATGACACCGGTGAGGTGCTTATGGTTGCTTGGATGAACGAGGAATCGGTGGGGCTGACGCTCAAGACCGGGACCACGTGGTTTTGGAGTCGCAGCCGTCAGGAGCTCTGGAACAAGGGCGCGACGAGTGGCAACATGCAGGAGGTCAAGGAGCTCTGGGCCGACTGCGATAGCGATACGCTGCTGGTCAAGGTGGACTCACCGGGCCCGGCCTGCCATACCGGCAACCGTACCTGCTTCTTTAAGCGCGTGGAAGGGGGAGTGCGATGAAAGTCGTGACGCCGTTCGAGGTCGCCGAATGCAACACCGAGCTCCTCCGCGCGGGCGTGCCATGCCGCGTGCACCTGACTGATGCCTGCGGGGCGCAGTCGCTTTGGCTCGAGGCCGAGAAGGAAAGGCTCGATGAGGCTCATGCCGTCATCGTCGAGTTCTTTGAGAAAAAGGGCGCAAAGCCTCGGTTCGATGAGACCGGCACCTACTTTACGCTGCAGTAACGAGAGGAAATAACCATGGGAGTCAGAACAGCTAACGTGCAGCCGGGAAATATCGGCGAGACGCTGACGGGACTGGCCGAGGTGATTCACGGTCGTCGCGATGCGTCGCCGGAGGAGAGCTATACCGCCCGTCTGCTGACCGACGTCGAGGACGAACTGCTCAAGAAGCTTGCCGAGGAGGCGAGCGAGGTCATCATGGCCTGCAAGGACAACGACCACGACCACATCCGCTACGAAGCCGGCGATCTGGTCTACCACCTGCTCGTGACGCTCGAACGCTACGGCATCACCCTCGACGAACTGGCCGGCGAGCTCAACGCCCGCCGCCACTAGTCGTTTAAGAACGTCCCTAACGGCTAGTCTTAGGCGAGGGACGTGGATTCCCATTCGCCGGTGGGGTGGGGGATATCGAAGGTTCGATAACCGCAGTCGTAGGCATGGGCCTGAGCCTCGCGGATATTCCAGCAGATATCGCAGGCGCGGTGTGCGTCCGAGCCAAAAGTAATCGGCACCTCGGCGTGGGCGAAGCAACGCAACAGCCCGGTCGCGGGATAGTAGTCGTCGAGGCCCTTGCGCGGTGCGGCGGTCGAGACCTCAACGCGGCGACCCGTATCGTGGGCGCATGCGGCCATCTGCTCCCAAAACGGCGCCGGGTCAAAATCGGGCGCAAAGCCTTCCTTCGAAAAGCGCATGACCAGGTCGGGATGGGCCATCACGTCAAAGTTGAGTGAGCTTTCGCAAGCACGGCACCAGTCGTCGACGTAACGCTCCCACACGCCGCGCACGCCTAAGTTTTCCCAAACGTGCAGGTTGGTGTCGTCGTCGATCCAACCGCAAAGGGAATCGGGCATATCGGGGCGAGCGACGTTTTCCGTTCCCGCCGTACCCGCGGCACCGGCCATGATATCGCCGGGGTCGCCAATCCAGTGCACGCTGCCCAAGCGCACTATGGCACCCGCGGACCAGCGCTCTACCAAGGGCTCGCAGCCCTCGTACCAATCGCATTCAAAACCGTAGATAAAGGTGAGCTCCGGCGCAATCTGCGCGGCGAGCTTGCGGGCGTCCTCAAAGGCCAGACGATGTGCCGGCAAGTCGCCCTCGACAACCTGCACTTCGCGGTTGGCGTCCATGCTGGCGGGCAGGGTGAGGTGGTCGGTCGAGACCATGACGCGGCAGCCGGCGGCCGCGGCGGCGCGGATGTTCTCCTCAAATGTGGCATGGCCGTCCGAAAACGAAGTATGGGTGTGGCAATCGACCAGCGGGCATGCTGGCATGGCGACTCCTTTGCATTTGGTGAATCCGCTCCATTGTAATGGTGCAGCTCTCAACACGCCGCGCACGCCGGGGGTCGAAATCGATCGGAAAGGCTGCGCGGTGCGGCCTCGTTTGCTCTCAAAACGTGTACGTCAGCCTCCAAAAGCTGCAAAAAATGACATGTTTGGAGGCTGACGTACACGTTTGAGATGAGGACGAGGGGCGGGGCGGCGCGTGCCGGCGCCGGCGACTACTTGCTTCGTGCCGCCACGCGTTTGGCCTGCACCGTTACCATCGCGTGTCTTACGGCGGTGATGGGGCGATAGCGGATCATACGCGGTCCCGACCAGCGCATGATCTCGCGGATCTTCTCGCGCATGGCAGGCCGGTAGCAATGCGAAGGACAGGCCGAGCAAAATGTCTTGGTGCCCATGTGCGGGCAGTGCTCAATGCGCGCGATGGCGTATTTCTGCAGCTCGGCGCATTCGGGGCAGAGCGTAATGGTCCGAAGGCCGAGCTTCACGCGCACGGGCTCATCGTCGCCAGCCTGTTCGACCGCATGCCCGCCGCCATGATGCCCACGACACCACAGCGCAATCATCTGCGACACCATTTGGGCCTCGCGCTCACGTTTGCGTGCCAGCTCCGGTGTGTCGGCGGTGCGCGCCATCTAGCTCAGCCTCCCGTGCTCGACCGAAAGCGAGCAATCGGCAAAGGCGCAGGTGCTGGCACGGTGGCTTACAAGTACGATGGTCTTGCCGCGGCGCTTGAGCTCGTCAACGGCCTGCATTACGGACGCCTCGTTGAGGGCGTCGAGTGCGCTGGTGGGCTCGTCGAGCAAGATGAAAGGCGCGTCGTTGAGGAAGATGCGCGCAAGGCCGATGCGTTGGCGCTCGCCGCCCGAGAGCGAGTCGCCCAGCTCGGCAACCGGGGTGTCGAGACCCTGCGGCAGGCGGTCGATGAGGGCGGTAAGCGAAGCGGAGCGGCAAGCGTCGAGCAGCTCGGCATTGGTGGCGTTGGCGTGCGCGACCAGCAGATTCTCGCGTACGGTGCCGCAGAACAGATGCGTGTCCTGGGTCATATAGGCCTCGTGGCTGCGCAGGCTCGCCGTGTTGATGTGGCGGGCATCGACGCCGCTCACCGTGATGGTGCCGGCTGCGGGGTCCCAAAAGCGCATGAGCAGCTTAAGCAGCGTCGACTTGCCCGAACCCGAGCGCCCCATGATGCAGGTCATGGTACCGGGCGCAAAGGTGCAGGTCACGTCGTCGAGGATGAGGTCGGCTGCGGATGAGGCCGGGAGCGCGTCGTCTGCAGAGTCTGCACTGTGCCCGCCCGCATAGCTAAAGCTCACGCGCTCGGCCGCGGCACCGTCAAAGTCAACATCCTCGCCGCCTGCGACCTCGGCGCATTGGGGCTTCTCGTCGAGCAGGTCGAGCACGCGTGCACCCGAGGCGAGTGTCTCTTGCAAAGAGGCGCCCAGACGGCTCACCGCCATCACCGAGCCAAAGGATGATACAAAGGTAAAGACTGCGACAAACGCCGAGGCCATGTCGATTGCGCCCGCGGCCACCAGCTGCAATGCGCGGGTGAGCATCACCAGGTTGGCGATAAGAATGAGAGCATCGGCCACGGCTTCGCTCGCTGCCTGGCGGCGCTTGAGGCGCGCATCGATGGCGCCGACCTGCTCGGTCAGCTCGGCCAGTTCGTGGCTGCGCTCGCTGCCGCCGGCAAACTGGATGGTCTCGCTCGCGCCGCGGAGACTGTCGAGCACAAAAGCGCCCAACTTGCCCGCGCCCTCGCGGCTCTGACGCCCGGTGGCGCCGCATGCCTTGGAAGAAACCAGCGGCAGCAGCACGCCCAGGCACAGATAGCTCGCCAGCGCGATGCCCGCGAGCTGGGGGCTCACGGAAAACAAAAAGGTCTCGAACACGATGGTGCATACCAGGGCGATGGCGATGGCGATGGGTGAGATGGTGTGCGCGTAGAAGACCTCGAGCAGCTCGATATCCGAGGTGACGAGGCTTACGAGCTCGCCCTTGCCGCGACCCTCGAGCTTGGCGGGGGCCAGCTGGCGCAGGGCACCAAAGATCAGGTCGCGGATGTGCGCGAGCAGGCGAAACGCGATGTAGTGGTTGCAGAGCTGCTCTCCGTAATGGAGCGGTCCGCGTGCGATGCCGCATACGGCGCAGGCCGCGCATGCGGCGGCAAGACCAAGCCCCAAGGCGTTGTCGCCCAGCGCAGCCATAAGGCCAAAGCCGCCAAACGCCGGAACAAATGCGGCGGTGAGCATGCCAATGCTGCCCAGGGCAACGGCCAGTACAAGCCAGCCGGCAAGCGGGCGCACGAGCCCCATCATGCGCCACATGATGGACGGCGCCGAGCGGCGGGCGTGTTCGGCTGCCGGCGCCGCGGCGGGTGACGCCTCGCCGGCAGCGCCTGCCGCGGTCGCGCCCATGCCCGCGGTGCTCTCGGCAGCAATCTCGACGCCATCGCCCTCATCCCCGGCACCCTCATCATTCGCATAAGCATATGCCGAGAGCTGCTCTTGGCTATTCCACATACGTGCATAGACGCCCACGTCTGCAAGCAGCTTGCTATTGGTACCACGCTCGGCAATGCGTCCGCGCTCCAGCACCAAAATCTGGTCGGCGTTTACAATCGTCGACAGACGATGCGCCACCACGATCACGGTGTGCTCACCGGCAAGCGATGCGATGACCTCGCCGATCGCGGCTTCGCTCGCAGCGTCCACATTGCTCGTAGCCTCGTCAAACACATAGATCGGCGAGTCGTGCAGCAGGGCGCGTGCCATGCACACGCGCTGGCGCTGGCCACCCGAAAGGTTGGTGCCGCCCTCGTTAATCACCATGTCGAGCCCGCCGTTGGCCTGCACAAAGGCCGCCACGCGCGTGCGGCCGAGCGCGCGCAAAAGCTCGGCGTCGGTGGCGTTGGGCTGGGCGAGCAGCAGGTTGTCGCGCAGGGTGCCGGCAAACAGGTAGCCGTTGGTGGGCACCAGGGTGACGGCACGCATGAGTGAGGCGGCCGTGGCATCGCGCAGCTCGACGCCGCCAATGCGAACGCTGCCACGGTAGGCACCCTTGCGGCCCGCGATAATCCCCGCGAGCGTGGACTTGCCGCCGCCGCTTTCGCCCACGAGTGCCACGAGCGAGCCGTGCGCAATGGTCGCGCTGGCGCTGTCCAGCACCGTGCGGTCGCCGTATGCATAGCTCACGCCCGCGAGCTCGATATCGCCGCGACCGTCAAGCTCAACATCGCCGCGCTCGGGCTCGGGCGTATCCAAAATGCCAAACATGCGGCGCGAGGCGGCCATGCCGTTCATGGCCGTGTGGAACAGCGATCCCAGGCGGCGCATGGGCAAAAAGAACTCCTGCGACAGAAAGACGACTAGAAAGGCCGCCTCAAAGCCAATTTTGCCCGTGGCGAGCTGCAGCGTGGCTACGATAATGCCGAGCGCGGCGCCCATATAGACGACCAGGTCCATAACGCAAATGGAGCGCAGCTGCATCACCAGCAGGCGCATGGTCGCTGTGCGGAAACGCTCGGACTCGGCGTTGATGCGCTTGTGCCAGTCGCGGTCGGCCTGATACACCTTAAGGGTGGTAAGACCCTGAACGGCCTCCAGGAACATGCCGCCCAGATCGACGTAGCTGCCCCAATACTCGGAACCGATCTTTTTTGCGTTGCGCATGACCATCATGATGGAGATGGGGATGACCGGGACGCATACGAGCAGCAGCGCGGCGGGAAGTCCCGCTTGGCCTACGAGCAGCACGAACAGCGTGATGGGTGCCAGGCCGGCAAAAAAGAGCTGCGGCAGATAGCCGCCAAAGTATACCTGGAGTTGCGTGGCGCCCTCCACGCTGGTTTGCACGGCCTCGGCGGTGGGGACGGTTTCGGTATAGGACGGGCCGAGCGCGGTGAGCTTGTCGTAGACGAGCGAACGCACGCGGCGGACGGCTTTGAAGGCGGCCTTGTCACCGGAACGCTGCGCCAGATAGATGGCGGCGGCGCGCACGATGATGGCGCCGGCGAGCGGCAAGGCCGCCTGTGCGAGGGCATCGACGGCGAGCGCGGCGGAAAGACCGTCCGTGACGATGCCGCCCAAGATGCGCGCAAGCACCCACATCACCGTGATGTTTGCCATGAGCGCGATCCATTTAAACAGGACGCTCGCCACAATGTAGGGCGTTGCCTGCGGAACCAGGGAGAAGAACCGCTTCTCGAACATGAAACCTCCGATGCCGTAACGGTGTCGGGCGGGGTCCTCGGCAGCCGATTAGTTAGCCAAATGCAACTAGAGTAACATCGTGCAGCAGGTAAGTATGCCGAGGGTAATTTTTTAGCCGATGAACTGCGTAGAAAGTCCAAAATTGTTGAGTGCAGCGAACTTTATGGCGGACGGAGTGCAGGCGCAATTCTGATCGTGTGCGGCCCCGCTCCAAAACGTGTACGTCAGCCTCCGAAAGCTGCAAAAAATGACATGTTTGGAGGCTGATGTACATGTTTGGATAGGGGCGAGGGCGGCGACGGACGAAAGTCACGCCTGTGCCACGTCCGATGTGCTAGCGTTTGGGTGAACAAAACGAGCCCGTGCGGAAAGGATCCGGACCGTATGCAACGTGGAAGTACATCTCCGCTGTCCCGCGAGACCGATGCGCCCGAAACCATCGTCAAGCTGGAGTGCGACATCGACGATGCATCGCCCGAGGTACTCGCCTATGCCGCCGACCGCCTGCGCGAGGCAGGTGCGCGCGAGGTGCACTGGCTGCCTCTCTACTGCAAAAAAGGTCGCCCCGGCTGGCAGCTGCAGGTGATCTGCTCGCACGAGGATATCGAGCGCCTACAGACGATTATCTTTTTGGAGACCACGACCAACGCCGTTCGTCGCCAGGTGATGGAACGCGTCTGCCTGCCGCGTCGTTTTGAGCAGGTAGCGACGCCTTGGGGCGAGGTATCCGTTAAGGTGGCGACCCTGCCCGACGGCAGCGAGCGTGCGGCTCCCGAGTACGAGGATTGCGCCCGTCTTGCCCGCGAACATGGCGTGCCGCTCCAGCGCGTGATGCAGGCGGCACAAGCCTCGACACTGCGATTTGAGTGATGCGGTGGCTGGGCTCCACATCCGCCGGACCCCGTATTCAGCCCCCATCAACCCCACTCTGAAAGGACTCCCCATGAAATACCTCATCGCCTCCGACATCCATGGCTCGGCATACTGGGCCGAGCGCCTCTGCACTGCCATCGAATCCGAACAGCCCGACCGCATCGTGCTGCTGGGCGACCTGCTCTACCACGGCCCGCGCAACGACCTGCCGCGCGACTACGCTCCCAAGCGCGTGATTCCGCTGCTCAACGCCCTGGCCGACCGCATCATCGCGGTGCGCGGCAACTGCGACGCCGAGGTCGACCAGATGGTGCTCGACTTCCCTGTCATGGCCGACTACGCCACGTTGTTCGACGAGACCGGCCGCGAGCTGTTCCTGACACACGGCCACGTCTTTGGCGCCGGCATGCACAACAGCGTTGACCATGCGCCCGCGCTGCCCGAGGGCTCCGCGCTCGTCTACGGCCATACGCACATCAAGGTCAACGAAGCGAGCGAGACGCACCCGGGCCTGTGGCTCTTCAACCCCGGCAGTGTGAGCATCCCCAAAGACGGCACGCACAGTTACGGCATCTACGAGGGCGGCGCGTTCCGCCACGTGATCATGGAGGAGGACTAACCATGGCCGAGCATATGGCTCAGCAAAATGCCGAGGGTTCGCGCGACCTGTCGACGTTGGTAGACGCGTCGGCCGAGCTACAGCATCTGGTGCAGACCATCTGGCGCCTGCGTCAGCCCGACGGTTGCCCGTGGGACCGCGAGCAGACGCACCGCAGCATTGGCAAGAACATGATCGAGGAGGCTTACGAGGCGCTCGATTGCATCGAGGCCGACGACGCGGCGCACCTTCGCGAGGAGCTGGGCGATGTGCTCATGCAGGTCGTGCTGCATGCGCAGATTGCGGCGGACGCCGGCGAGTTTACGCTGGCCGACGTGGCGCGCGATATCGACGCCAAGCTCATCCGGCGCCATCCGCACGTGTTTGGCGATGTGGATGCCGACAACTCCGACGAGGTGCTCAAGATCTGGGACGAGGTCAAGCTTGCCGAGAAGGCCGCTAAAGACCAGGCTGTGGCGGCAGGCGAGGCCGCGCCCGAGGGTCTGCTCGACGGCGTGCCCACGCACCTGCCGGCGCTGATGCAGGCTCAGAAGGTGTCGCGCAAGGCGGCTGCCGTGGGCTTTGAGTGGGAGACGGTCCAGGACGTGTGGGACGAGGTCGCCGAGGAGCGTGCCGAGTTTGAGGCCGAGGCTCCCGGCTCTCCCGAGCGCGAGATGGAGTTTGGCGACCTGCTCTTTGCCCTGGTCAACGTTGCGCGCAAGGAGGGGATTGACGCCGAGAGCGCCCTGCGTGCCAGCACGGCAAAGTTCCGCCGCCGTTGGGCTGCGATGGAGCAGATGGCGGCCGATGCCCATGTGGATCTAGCCGAGCTTTCGACCCACGGCCTCAATGGCCTCTGGGATGCCGCAAAGGCAGAGGAGTAAGACTGCGGGGGCGACGGGACGGACTTGTCCCATCGCCCCCATTATTTTTTAAAAAGATTGTATCCCTTGGCTAACTCAGGGCATAATGCAAAAAGTGCGATAAGGCTAACTTATGAACCTGCGCGCCGCTGTAGCGTGCAAGCCGTGTCGCCAAACATTCAACCCGTTTCCAAGTGAGAGGGAGACAACATGAGCGATATTTTGGATGTCTACGGTCGCGAGGTACTCGACAGCCGCGGCAATCCCACCGTCGAGGTCGAGGTCGTGCTCGAGGACGGCAGCTTCGGCCGCGCGATGGTGCCTTCGGGCGCTTCGACCGGCGCCTTTGAGGCATGCGAGCTGCGCGACGGCGACAAGGGTCGCTACCTGGGCAAGGGTGTCTCGCAGGCCGTCGAGCACGTCAACAACGAGTGCGCCGATGCCGTCGTGGGCCTCGATGCCTTCGATCAGCGCGCCGTCGATGCCGCGCTGATCGCCGCGGACGGTACCCCCAACAAGACCAAGCTCGGCGCTAACGCCATCCTGGGCGTGTCGCTGGCCGTCGCCCGCGCCGCTGCCGAGTCGGCGGGCCTGTCGCTGTACCAGTACCTGGGCGGTGTCAACGCCCATCTGCTGCCCACGCCCATGATGAACATCCTCAACGGCGGCGTGCACGCCGATAACAACGTCGACTTCCAGGAGTTCATGATCATGCCGGTGGGCGCCCCGAGCTTTGCCGAGGGTCTGCGCTGGTGCGCCGAGGTCTACCACACCCTCAAGGGCGTGCTGCACGAGGCCGGCTTGGGCGGCGGCGTGGGCGACGAGGGCGGCTTTGCGCCCAACCTCAAGACCAACGCCGAGCCATTCGAGTACATCACCAAGGCCGTCGAGAAGGCCGGCTTTAAGCCCGGTGTCGACTTCATGTACGCCATGGATCCGGCCTCGACCGAGTTCTACAACGCCGAGACCGGCATGTACGAGCTCAAGGGCGAGGGTGTTGAGTACACGAGCGCCCAGATGGTCGATTACTGGGAGAAGCTCGTCGACACCTATCCCATCATCTCCATCGAGGACGGCATGGCCGAGGAGGACTGGGACGGCTGGGTTGAGCTCACCCGTCGCATTGGCAACAAAGTGCAGCTGGTGGGCGACGACCTGTTCGTCACCAACACCGAGCGCCTCAAGAAGGGCATCGAGCTGGGCGCCGCCAACGCGATCCTGGTCAAGGTCAACCAGATCGGCACGCTCACCGAGTCGCTCGAGGCCATCGAGACCGCCAAGGAGGCCGGCTACGCTTGCATCGTGAGCCACCGCTCCGGCGAGACCGAGGACTCCACGATCGCCGACCTGGTCGTGGGCGTCAACGCCGGCCAGATCAAGTCGGGCGCCCCGTGCCGCAGCGACCGTATCGCCAAGTACAACCAGCTCATCCGCATCGAGGACGAGCTGGAGGGCAGCGCGCGCTACGCCGGCAAGTCTGCGTTCTACAACATTCGCTAAACAAGCGGTGCTCGCGGGGGCGGGGTTGACTCGGCTCCGCTCCACTTCTGATGGCCGCCATTGGGCGCTGGGCCACACGGCTCAGCGCCTTTTTTATGTCGAGCAAAGGCTGGCGAAGACGGTGCGCATGCTCGTGCTATAACTAAAAGACTTAGCGCAAACAAACCTCAACCGCACAAGGCGCACATGGATCAGATTTACGACAACAGGTACTATTCCGCCGGTTCGCGTGAGCCGTCACCTCGCCGTGCGCGCACGGTGCAGCTCGGCGGGTCCGATTACGCCGGCGCCGACCGCTCCATGCAGCGACCGACAAGTGCCTCACGCTCCCGTGCTCAAATGAATACACCGACGGACCGTCCGCCACGTTCGGTGCGCCCGGCGCATTCGGAGCATGCTCAGCGTTCCTCGGATCAAACGCATGAAAAGCCGAGTAGGCCCTCGAACCGTCTTTCGGGCTCGGACTTCATGCATTACGCCAACGATAACGCGGTGGTCAAGGCAATCTACGACTTTACCCACGGTCCCCAGCGAGGGCTGTTTGTTGGCATTGTCGTCGCCCTGGCGCTCGTGAGCCTGTACTTCCCCGTGCGCGACCTGTATGTGGCAAAACGCTCGAGCGACATCTTGGCCAAGCAGGTCGAGATTCGCGAGCAATATAACGACGACCTGCAAAAAAGCGTCGACAAGCTGCTCTCGGAGGAGGGTATCAAGGACGCGGCATCCGAGGACCTGGGCCTGGTGATGCCCGGCGAGAAGAGGATTGAAGTGCAGGGCCTGGACGACGATTCTGATGCCTCGTCGAGCAAAAAGTCCTCAAACGCCAAGAAGGCCAGCGAAGTTGCCAAGGAAATCGAAGAAGTCGGCAAGGATGCGCCGTGGTACATCCAGACGCTCGATATGCTGTTTGGATTTAACGGTGTCGAGGGCCAGACGGTCGTGTCCAACGGCAAGTAGCGCCCGGAAGGGGAGCCCGCAATGACAAATTGCAAACGATATAAGGTGGCGGCGATTGACCTGGGAACGGTGTCGTCGCGACTGGTTCTGGCCCAGGTGGAGAGCGGGGCGATCGTGGAATCGTCCAAGCATACCGAGATTACCGATTTGGGCGAGGGCGTGGACGCGACGGGACGCTTTTGCGAGGCGGCCGTTGAGCGCGTGCTCGCTGCGTGCCGGATGTTTGTGGACGAGGCGCGTACCTTTGGGGCCGCGTGCGTCTGCACCACCTGCACGAGCGCCGCGCGCGATGCGTCCAACGCCGCACTGCTGCTGGACGGCCTGCGCGATCTGGGGCTTGAGCCACAGGTGATTCCGGGCGAGGTCGAGGCACGTCTGACATTTTTTGGCGTGGCACACGACTTTGCCGGCGAGCGTATCATTGTTGCCGATTCGGGCGGCGGATCCACGGAGCTCGCGACTGGCGTGTACGCGCCGGAGCGCGGGGTCTTTGCGCTGGAAGGGACGCGCTCGCTGGACATCGGTTGTCGCCGTGTGACAGAGCGGTTTTTCTCGGCGCTGCCACCCTCGCGCGGCGAGCTTGCTGCCGCTGCCGCGTGGGCAGGCGAGCAGTTCACCGCCTATTTTGAAGGCCTGCCCAGCGACTTTGAGCGCGCCGAACGCTTGGTCGCAGTGGGCGGCACGGTGACTACGCTGGTGGCTCTGGTCCACGAGCTGGAACCGTACGATTCGAGCTTTGTGCACCTACGCGAGCTGTCGCTGGAGCAGGTCTCGGCCGCTATCGAGCGCATGTCCTCGCTGGATGTTGCGGGCATCGCCGCGTTGCCAGGCGTGCAACCCAAGCGTGCGGGCGTGATCCTGGCTGGTGCTGTGGTGATTCGCGAGCTCATGCGAGCCGGTGGCTACAAGACGCTCACTGTAAGCGAGAACAGCCTGCTCGCCGGCATGGCCGCCACCATCAACGAGACTCTCGACGGCGCCACCCCTACCATCGGCTGGACCCCGAGCCTGAGCGCCTTTTAAAAGTAGTCAAAAAAGCTCTGTCCCAAATGAGCTGCTCGGCAGTTGACGGCGTCCAAAAGAAACGAGCCCGCATCCCTGGGGGGGACACGGGCTCGAAAGCTCCATATGGTAGGGGCGGTGGGATGTCTGCGTATTTGCTGCGCAAATCCGCACCGGCTTCGGCCGCCTGCCGGCGCCCTCGCCGGCTCGCTACGGACGCTGCGCGTCCGCTTGACGCTCGCCCCCTCGCGGGTTCGAGTCCCACCGGCGTCCAAAAGAAACGAGCCCGCATCCCTGGGGGGACACGGGCTCGTAAACAATACGTGGTAGGGGCGGTGGGACTCGAACCCACAATCCTTGCGGCGAGAGATTTTAAGTCTCCTGCGTATGCCAATTCCGCCACGCCCCCGTGAGACTAGAAGTCTAGCACAAGCCGCCCGTTACGCGTTGACAGCCATCGAGTGCCGGCCCGACTTTTCCAAGTACTCGGCAAACTTGGCCTCGTCGCCCTTGTTCTTGTACTGTAGGGCCAGCAGGTACTCCAAGCGGCAACCCTTAATCTTATCGTCGCCGGCATCTTCGAGCATGCGCTCCAGCTCGGGAATGTCGTTGTGGCGCTTCAAGATCATCGTGTCGTACATCAGTTGGCATTCGTGCGCGACTGACTCGGCCTGGCCGCCCTCAAAGCCCTTGATCTCGTGCAGCAGCTCCTTGGACTTTTTGCGGTCCTCCTGACCAACGTAGTAGTTAAAAGCTTTGATCACCAGGTCGACGCGCTGCATTTTGGGCAGGTTAAGCCCCAGCAGCAAATCGAACATCTCGTCGGCGCGCTTGTGGTCCTCGCGCAGCAGATAGGAGTTCAGGCGCAGGTAGTCGCGGTTGTAGCGCGGGTACAGCATGCTGGTGAGCTTGCTGTCGAGCAAACGATCGAACTCGTCCCACTGCTTGGCAGCCATAAGCTGCTGCAGGCGTTTAAACGTGGTGCGTTTTTTGACGCTAAAGAACACCGACACGGCGATACAGATGATGACGACGGCGGTCCAGAGTGTGCGGGAATCGGGCATATTGAGCTCCTCGGTCGCTCGTAAAACAAGCGGTATGACAATGCGTGCTAGATGTATTATACGCAGCGTGCAAGCAAACTGGCACAAAAGTGCATCGAGGCCGAGCACCATCGCTCGCTGCGGTACACTTACTTAAAGTAAACCATGAAGGGAGACATCACCTATGAAGAAGATCGTTTTGGCTTGCGGTGCTGGCGCTGCTACTTCCACGCTCGTTGCCCAGAAGGTCGCCACCATGCTCGACGCCAACGGCTACGCCGGCAAGTACGAGATCGTGCAGTGCGCCATCTCCGAGGCCAAGGACGCTTGCGACGAGGGCGCCGACCTGCTGATCGCCACCACTGTTGCCCCCGAGGGCCTCACCTGCCCGTACGTGAGCGGCGTGCCCTTCATGACCGGCATGAACCGCGTTGCTGCCGAGAAGGCCGTCCTCGACGTTATGGCTCAGTAGGCGCTGACTGTATGAGTGAGCAGAACGCCAATCCGGTCGAGCTCTTTGGCATGCGCGTTGCCCATGTGGGCATTAACGCCACTGACCCGGCAGACGCCCTGGAGATCGCGGAGCTGTTCTCGACGATGATGGGCCTGCCCGTCATCGAGACCCCGGTTTCGTACTTTAACGATTCGCTGGTCGAGGTCATGAAGCAGAACGGTCGTGGCGCCAAGGGCCACATCGGCTTTGCCGTCAACGACATCGATGCGGCCGAGAAGTGGTTTGCCGAGCGCGGGCTCGAGGTTAACGAGGAGTCGCGCGTGCTGCTGCCCGACGGCGGCACCAAGCTCGTGTACTTTAAGCGTGAGTTCGCCGGTTTCGCCGTGCACCTGTGCCGCGAGTAGCGTACAAGCTGCCATAGCTAACGAAAAATGGGGTAAGGCTACGTGGCCTTACCCCATTTTTAATGCCGAGAGGGTGACTGACGGGCTGCCGTAAAACGAAGGTGAATGGTTTCCCATGAAGTGAACGAGTGAAATCGGACCTCTGGAGCATCGACACTTTGGAGGCACCGTTTCCTGCGGTTTCGTAAGGTTTTTCCTGCAGTTTTGGCGTCAAAAAGTGTGGATGCTTCGGGGGTCCAAAATAGGTCGTTCACTTCGCGGAAAAGCATTCACCTTCGATTCGTGAGAGACGCCCCTACCGCGGCAGGCGAATCGTAAAGCGGCTGCCGACGCCCTCGACTGAGGTCACGCCAATGACACCACCATGGCTATCGACGATCCACTTGGCAATGGCAAGCCCCAGACCCGAGCCCTGCGCGCCGGCATCGCGTGCGTTGTCGGCGCGGTAGAACCGTTCAAACGCGTGAGCTGCGGATTCCTGGTTCATGCCGATACCCTCGTCCTCAACACTTATGTCGATCGTGCCTGCGCCCGCATCCGGCGCTACGCCAAACGAGATGGGCGTGCCCGCGTCCGAATACTTGGCGGCGTTTTGCACGATCACGCGCAGAGCCTGCTTCACGAGCGCCACGTCAACGGGCGCGTCGCAGCGCGGGTCGCTGACAAGCGCAGCGTCGTACGCCAGTCGATACGTGTGCGCGGCATCGATCATCTGTGACTCCTCGCATACCTCGCCGACCAGCGCGGCCAGGTTGGTATTCGCACGCCGCAGGACCGTGCGTCCGGCGTCGCCGCGTGCCAAAAACAGCAGCTGTTCCACGAGCTCTTGCATGTGCTCGCTTTCGGCCTTGAGGGACGCGATGGATTCTGCCAGCACGTCCGGGTCGTCTTTGCCCCAGCGGTCGAGCATGTTCACGTAGCCCTGAATCACCGCGATGGGCGTTCGTAGCTCGTGGCTTGCATCGTTGACAAAGCGCATCTGCTGCAGCTTTGCCTCTTGCATCTGGCGCAGCAGGCGGTTGAGCGCGACCTCGATGCTTGCCAGGTCGGCGTCGCCGGTGGTGACGCTCGGCGAGTCGACGCTTGCGCGCTCGATGGCCTGCTCCAGCGTTTCCATCTTGCCGCCGGAGAGCTGCATGCGGCCGAGTTCGTCCACGCGCAGGGCCAGATCGTTGAGCGGCGCCATGGTGCGGCGCACGCGGCGGGCGCCGCCGAGCATGTTGAGCACGCTGATGACCTGCCAACCCACAACGACAAGGTAGAGAGGCCATAGCGTGACGAGGTCCTGCGCGAGGGGGAAAGTCTTGGTGGTACGCGCAAGCTCGACGGTATAGGTGAGCGTTATCAGGTCCCAGCCGCGCGCGGGCGTCAGCGACATGCCGCGAACGGTGGCGCTGGGGATCCATCCTGCGGTAAACGCGCCGTTGGGCAGCGTCTGGTTGTATCCATAGACGAGGATCGCCGCCGCAATAACCAACAGTAACAGATCGAGCCAGATGTGGCTCATCAAGCGGCGCCACATATAGCTCCAGTTGATGGCGCGGGCGATGGAGGTGACGCGCTTGACCTCGGCGTTACGCACGGCAGACATAGCCCACCCCGCGCACGGTCTGGATGATGCGGGCGCCGCCGGCGTCCTCAATCTTGGCGCGCAGGTGCGCGATGTGCACGTCGACGTTGTTGGTGTCGCCTACGTAGTCGTAGCCCAGCGCCTCGTGCGCGATGCGCTCGCGCGTGAGTACGGTCTCGGCATGCGCCATAAGCAGGGCGAGGACATCGAACTCGCGGGCCGTGAGCGCGATGGGCGAGCCGCCGACCGTGACTTCGCGGCGGTCGGGGTCGAGCGCAACCGAGCCCACGGCGAGCGCAGCGGGGGAGGGCACGGCAGCGGTCTGGGCCGTGTCGGTTGCCGGGGACATTGTGGCGATACCGGCGGCCGTGCCGCTCGCTACGCCAGCCCCGGCCCCGCCGCCGCCAACGCCCGAAGCCGCCCGCACGGCTTCCGAGCGCTTCAGCGCCACGCGGATCCGTGCGAACAGCTCCTCGATCGCAAACGGCTTGGTCAGGTAATCGTCGGCGCCGGCGTCGAGCCCGGCAACCTTGTCCATCACGGCATCGCGCGCGGTGACCATGATCACTGGCGCATCCTTGTGCTTGCGTATGCGCCGCAGCACCTCCATGCCGTTGAGCTGCGGCAACAGTACATCGAGCAGAATCAGATCGTAGTCGCGCTCCAACGCCAGGTCAACGGCGGTGCGTCCGTCGGCGGCGTGCTCCACCTGGTAGCCCTCGTGCTCCAGCTCGAGTGTCACAAAGCGGGCGATTTTCTCCTCGTCCTCTACGATCAGGATTCGTGCCATGCGTGCCCCCGTCTGCGATTACTTGTCGTCGTTGAGATTTTGCTTGATGTCGTCCGCGGCGTTAGCAGCGCTATCCATAAGGTTGTTGATGCTGCCGGGCACGTCGCCGTCGCTGTCGATGCGGTAGCGCATGCCAAAGAACAGGCCAATCAGCATCAGCCATATCGTGGCGCCCCAGGCAAACAGCGCGACGATGGGAATCAGGATGGGGATGTTGAGGATGATCGCATCGCGGCGCGTGGCGATAAACTTGGTGTCCAGACTCAGGCGGAAGAGCTTTTTGAGGTACTCCCACACGCTGTCCATCTTCTTGGAGAAGTCGGTCTTTTCACTCGACTTTTCGTAGGCTGCCTGCGCGGCGACCATCTCGGCCGAGGGCTCATCGACTGGCGCGGACTCGGTGGCGGCATGCGCCGACGTGGTCTGGGTCTTGCCCTGCGACTCGAGCCAAATGATGGCATCCAAAACGTTGCCGTCGGCAGCGTCGAGCGCCGCCTTGGCATCGGTGTAACTCGCGTTGCACTTGGTGCGGATGGTTTCAACTTTTTCGAGGTCGTCCATGACCTGTCCTTTCGTTCGATGGGCGCGACGCCGGGCGACCTGCCCGGGCGCGAGCGTTGCGTTCGTCGGCCTGCGTTGCGCGGTCCCGCCCGCCCTTGGTCGAACTCTATAGTGCAGGTTATAGATTAAGCGATTCTTGAGCCAAGATTAATGTTGGATGAGTTTTTGGGTGGTGCGGAGGCGGGCAGGGGCAGAAAAGGCAGGTTTTGCGTGGCGTGAAGGAGGGGCGGTCTGATCTTTGGGATAGCTGATAGCGAGGTCTAATACTTTTCCGAGAAGTGAATGAGTGAAAACGGACCCCCGAAGCATCGACACTTTAGAGGTGCCGCTTCCTGCGGTTTCAATGCTGAAATCCCACGATTTTGCCGCCGAAAAATGCGGATGTTTCAGGGGTCCAAAAACAGCCGTTCACTTCGCGGAAAAGTATTAGACCTCAATAGCGGGGGATGGGGTGCCGGTGCAAAACGGCGTCAGAAATGGGGTAAACAAGGCAAACGGATCTAATGGATCAAAAATCACGTTGCAAAAGTATGAAAATATCCTACAATTGCAGCATGAAGTACTTTAGTAACATAGCGGCGATAAGCGAGCTTTCCGAGAGCGAGGGCGTGTTCACCACAGCCCAGGCGGCTCGCATGGACATCTCTCGAGATGCGCTGGCGCACTCATGCCGCGCAGGGCGTCTTGAACGGATATGCCACGGCGCCTACCGGATGTCTGGAACGCAGCGCCGAGACACCGACGAACTCAACGCCTTTTGGAAGCTCACCAATCCCTCCCTTTGCGCGTGGGAGAGAAAACGTCAGTGGGATGGCATCGCCGTGAGCGGTACGACAGCGGCGAACCTGCAGCAAATGGGCGATTTCTATCTGTCCCCCTACAGGATGACCGCGCCCATGCGTATCAATACAAGAAACGAATCCCTTTCTTTTGTAAAGCGCGAGATTGCTGAGCGGGACATCGTTTGGCTCGACGGCCTGCCGGTAACTAAACCCGAGCGCACGCTTGTCGATCTTTGCCTCGATTGCGAGGATCCCTCATTAATTATCGATGCCTATCACGACGCGCTTGGACGTGGACTCGATATACAACGGCTGAAGGATCTTGTAGAGGAGAACTCTAAAACCGCCAAACGACGCGAGCTGATGGCGCCTTTGCTGATGGTACTGAACGGGTAATGCGAAACGGAGGACATGGTGAAGTACAAAACGCCTGCCGCATTGGAGATGGCTGTTAGGAATGCCGCAAGAGAATCACCAATGGATACTAATCGGGCAATCGTCGGTTTCTACTTTCATCGCTTCCTATGTCGCGTTTTTTCAGAAGATGACGGCAGCTTTGTGCTCAAGGGCGGTCAAAGCGTCCTGGCGCGAACACTCGATGCACGTGTCACAAGAGATATTGACTTGGTTGCTCAAGAGGAGAGTCTCGAAGAGGCTATTGTCGATCTGGTGCAGGCTGCTTCGATTGATCTGGAGGATTTCGTTTCGTTCGTCTTTGATCGTGCAGAGCAAATCAAAGAAGAAGATGAGTATCGGTGCGGTGCGAAGGTGTGGTTCACCCCCTTTATGGGAACCAAGAAGCTACAGCCAATTTCAATTGACTTGGTAATTGATGAAGTGCGGGGACTTGAGCCTGAGGTTCTTGCGCCGATCGATCGTCTGAATATCGAGGGGCTCCCAGTCTGCGACTATCGAGTATGCCGAGTGGAGAGTGCCCTTGCAGATAAATTGCTCGCAATGATAGAGATGCATGAGGGCCGTGCTTCATCGCGAATCAAGGATATAGTCGACATCTTGGTGTACGCGAAAACTTGCTTCGTCGATGGGGCTACGCTTGTCGAGAGGGTCGAGAAAGAAGCGTCTGCCCGCAAAGTGGCAATGCCGGAAGAGTTCGTGGCGCCTCTCTGGTGGAAACAAAATGGTTCTGCACAGTACGTAAAGATGGCGAGGCAGGCGGGGGTACTTGATCTCGCGGGGAACATTGCTGGGGCAGAAGAGGTCGTCAATCGGTTGTATACACCGTGCTTTAATCATTCGGCGAATGTGTGCAAATGGAATCCTCAGACCACGGGATGGGAATAGGCTAGATAGTTAAGCCGGCGGCAGAATTAGTTCCTGTCGCCGGCTTAAGACGTTTCTACTGCCTATGCGCTATTCGCAGGTCTGGTCGACCACCTGGGTGACGGCCTTTTTTGCGCCTTCGAGGTCGCGCTGGGCTTGGGCGACAGTGGCCTCGGCTTGTTTCTTTGTCCTTACGACCTCGGCAAAGCGATTGATGGATTCGCTATACTCGCGTGTGCGCGGGTCGAGCGCCGGCGGGACTTCGATCTCAAACAGGTCGCTAGGACGGATGGCGCGGATGCTGGCTGCTTCAGTTAATGCTTGAATCAGCTGCGCCCCGTGGCCTTCGGTAAGGTATCCAACAATTATCTCCGAAAACACTACGCGCTCATCTTCGGTCATCGTTTGGAATGACGGGCGAATGACGGTGGTGTTATGCGAAGCAACCAGATGCTGCTTAGCGTCATCGGAGCTGACGACGAGCAGGTTGGACGCGCCGTAGCGACCCAGCATGCGCGGCATGACGATATCTCCAGCGCGGAGCTCATAACGATCGAGAACGCTGGGGTCCACCTTTACGAATTTAGAATCCGAGCTATTTGCACTCTCCACAGCATCTGCGGGTAGAAGGTTGCCGTCTTGAAAATCCTGAGATGAGATGCGGCGTACCTCGATTGCATCAATGTCGTTTGATGTGGTACTCTCGCGGGGCATAAATGGAGCTACTCGCGTAAAAGCGTCACCGAGCGTAGCCCTGTAGTTTCGGGTGAGGCTGATAAGGCTGATTTTGCCTTTTGAGAGGGCTGCGCGATGCAGTAGCAATTTACGCGTGGCAAAAGTGGACGTTTCGATAGGCGTTGATCTGGGCGTATTGGTATCAATGCGGGCCCAGTCGGGGGAGATAGCAAAGGTGATATTTGAGTAATACGATGTTTCTGTCACATATCGAAAACGCGGTCTGGATTCGATTGCGCTGCGAAATGCAACGCTGCGATTTCCTGAAGACAATATGAGAAGCGCGCTTGTCATGTAGGGCCTGGGTTCAGAAAGCGGCAAATACACGACGCTCTCGATGAGTCCTTCGCGTATCAGGATCGTGCGCGCCTGCTCGGCTTTATCGAGTAGGTCGGCGGGCAGCACTACGGCTGCGCGAGTGCGATTCGAAAGGGCGAGCGCATACAGACACCAAATAAAGGGACCCCAGTCACAGAAATCGAGGTAGCCAGGCTCTAAGTAATCGATCAAGGCGATACATTCTTTTTCGATGTCGTGTTTGCCCGTACAGTAATACCCCGATGCGTCGATAAACACCGGAGCCTCATCGCCATTGCCCGCGCCCTGCCTGCCGGGTTCAAGCTCGCAAATATCGGGTACGCCGTTGCTGTTCAGGCTGAAACATTCACGAAGCGCCTTACAGTCGATGGCGCCAGGCAGACGGACGGTGAGTAGACGGCTGCCCTGCTCCAGATTAAGCGCGCGTGAGAGGGCGGCGGCGGTGAGACGTGGCAATGATGTTGTTTCACGCATGTATAGAGCCCTTTCTTCTTAGTGGGTTATATATTAGCAGAAAAATTTGAAAATTTCTAATGACGAGAACAAAGTACTGTGCTATCCTCGAAGCAATCCAAAACCAACTCAATACAAACTGCTTGATGCAATCGCTACACAGCCTTTAGGTAAACTGCGCTGTCAAGCAGGGTGATTTCACTAACGAAGCTACAGGTTAGGTCGATTGTCATCGTCCATGCCTCAGACCATTCTAAAACCTAGAACAGACTTATCGACAAACATCCGCAACCGGATAGGAAGAAGCATTCATGAAGAATGAAGACAGCATTTACGAGGTGTTCCTCAACACGATCGACGAAGATCTCCGCAGCATGTGCAAAAAGAACGGGAAGGCAGAGATGCCGTTTCCGTATCCGTACTGCGGCGAGCGGGATACCGAGCGCTTGGCCAAGGCACTCGTTGACGTGCTGGAAAAGCACTCGCCCGATATTCCCGGGCTGGTGCCCGAGCAGTATCGAGACGATGTGCACGAGGCCCGCGAGCTTTTGGCCGCAGCGTCGCTCGCTTTGCTGTCGCTGTATTTTCCCCAGCGCGATAACTGCGCGCACTGCATGGCCATCTTAATTGGCATGTTTGAGCACGGAAACAATCCGCGCTTTAAGTCGAGCGGTGTGCGCATGTTCGAGCAGGTTACGACAGGTATGAAGTACTCGTCCGAACAAGGTGGATATATTCTGTCTCGCTTTGTGCGAAGCATCGACTACAAAAGACCCTGCGACCACGTGCATCGCGATGGGTCGCGCGGTTTTACGGCGGACGAGGACGATGCCGTCATGTTTTATAAGCGCTATCTCAAGGTGCAGAGACGCGTCTTCGATACCAGTCCGCGTTTCAACTTTGAGTTATGCGTCAAACGCCCGTTTGAGGCACTTTCGGACAATCGGGAGAACTTTTATTGCATGGAGGAAAAGATGGAAATCGATTTGGCAACTAAGGTACGGGAGCTCCAGGACCGCTACACCCTCAACTTCGCTCAGGCCAAAGAGTATGACCTGCTCGACAAGCTGATGATTGATGCATTGCTTGCATATCTGCGCGACGGGTCAGTCTCAATCGCGGCGCGTGAGAGCTATGTGGCGCAAACCGAGCGTCTGATTGACGGTGCGGTCAAGTTGCCGTGTGCGACGAGCCCCAAGGAGGGCACCGGCGTCGACCGTATTTCCTAGCAATCACGCAGAACTATCGACAAGAAAGGGGCCGTGCCATGTCGGTCATTAAGATGTACGGCTACGAGGCCGCGCAGCAAACGGAGTATCAGACCAAGAAGTGGGCGACTAAGGAGGAGATGCAGGCGCTGTCGTCTGGCGATGAGCAGCGCGATGTGATCCTGGCTAAGGGTGCCACGGTGGCGTTCTACGAGGACGACAAGCATTGGGAGACGAGCGTGTCCAACAATGTGTTTGCCTTTGGCGGTACCGGCAGCGGCAAGACGGCGAGCTTCGTTTTGCCCAACCTGCTCAATCACCACGAGTGCTGCTATGTGGTCACGGACACCAAGGGCGAGCTGCTGCGCCGTACGGGGAAGGGCTTCGAGGAGGACGGCTACGAGGTAACGGTTCTCGACACCATCAATCCCGAGCAGTCGTCCGGGTACGATCCTTTGCGCTACGTGATGGATGTCGAGGACATCCCCACCACAGTGGCGTCAATCATGGAGGGGGTCGATCCTGACAGGCATAGCTTTAGGGACGATCCGTTTTGGGACAATGCGAGCGATCTGCTACTTCGAGCGATTATTGGAATCCTGTTCCTCTTAGAGTGCCTTGCCGGCACATTTGCGCCGGACGGGGATCCCGCAGCTCCGCGACGCTATCTTAAGATGAACAACGTCTTTAAGCTGGCGGCACTCATCAAGGTTACGGGAGATGGCGAGGGACGATTCCCGCTGGATCACCTTGTGGAGCAGGTGGAGTCCAAGGAATTTCTTGGCAAGTATGATGCTGCGAACGCGGACCTGTATGGCGTTGAGCAGTATCGTGATTTTCGCGGAGCTGCCGATAGGACGCTTAAGAGCATTCTGATCACGCTCAACGCGACCATCTCGCGGCTTAAGACTCCCCAGCTCATGCGCGTCTTTGAGAAAGATGAGATGCGCCTCGACCGTATCGACGAGGGCAAGCGCGTGATCGATCTTAAGGTGAGCGACAACGACTCGACCAATGCATGGCTTGCGAACGTTGCCCTTAAGCAGCTGTTTAACCTGGCCCAGCGCCGCGCCGACGCCAATCCCAGCGGGCATTTGCAGCGCCGCGTGCAGTTTATTCTGGATGAGTTTCCCAACGTGGGTCGCATTCCCGATTTTGAGCGGAGTATTGCGACCGTGCGCAGCCGTGGTATTAGCTTTTTGATGTGCGCGCAATCGCTGAGTCAGCTCGATGGTGTGTATGGCAAATCCGCAGCGCTTACCATCCTCGATAACTGCGACAGCTTGATCTATATGGGTGGTGGCAGCAACATCGCGACACAGGAATACATAAGCAATCTGTGCGGCGAGTCGGTTTTGGGCACCAATTACGTGGGCGCCGAGCGCACTGCCGTCGATGTGCGCGGTTGCGTGATAACCCCGGGCGAGGTGGGGCTTATGCCGCGCACCGATTGCCTGGTCAAGGTGACCGGCATGCGTCCCTTCCGCGCCAAGAAGTACTTCTGCGGCGACCATCCCAACGCGGCCAAGTGGCTGAGGGATTAACCCTTGCAGCCTCGCGCATTCTGACCTGTATTTTGGCTGCACGGCCTCTGTTTGCCATGTGCCGTGCGGCCAGTTTCCCTTATCGATTCCATCTAGAGAGGAATTGACCATGTCCGTTATGTATCGTGAACCCAGCATCATCAAGAAGTCTAAGGACGGTCGCGTTGCCGCCGTAGATATGGCAAGCGAGCTGCTCAACAGTCGCGTGCTGCTGCTGGAGGGCGAGGTCAACGACCTAACCTGCAACGGCCTCATTAAGTCCATGCTGGTGCTGGAACATCAAAGCGCGGCCGAGCCCATCACCCTCATCATCAACAGCCCGGGCGGCAGCGTTACGGCGGGGCTGGCGCTCATCGACACCATGCAGTCGCTCGACTGCCCCGTGATCACGGTGGGCGAGGGCGTCGTGGCCTCGATGGCCGCGGTGATCCTGGCCTGCGGCGACCACCGCCAGGTGTACCGCCACACGCAGGTGCTCATCCACCAACTGATGGGCGGCACAGGCATGGCGCAGCAGACCGATATCGAGATTGTGGCCCAGCATACAGCGGCCATGCGCGCCGAGCTGGACGAGCTGCTGGCCGAGCATGGCAACCTGAGCGCGCAGGAGTTCCACGAGCTCACCGAGCGCGACTGCTGGTGCAACGCCAAGCGCGCCCTGGAGCTGGGCCTGGTGGACGAGGTGATTGCTCCGAGTAAGAAGGCGCTCTAGCGGGGCATATGCCCTACAAGCACGTTAAACAGGGCGAATGAGCACGTAGTTGAACAGCCAGAAAGAGGTTGAACATGAGTAGGATTTGGGATGTCGACGGTATTGAGTGGGAAGATCTGCCCACCGTGAGCGACCTGCTGTGCGCTGCTGACACAAAGATCCTGGCACCCGAGGTTGCCCTGCGATACGGCGGCAAGCCGGATGACCGTGGCCGTGTCGATAACGAGCGCGACCTAAAGCGCGCCCGCCGCAAGATCAAAAAGCTGCGGAAGATAGATCCCGAGCCCAGCGACAAGATCGTCCTGTTGCCCAAGCATGTCATCAATCGTCGCAATGCGGACCACGGCTTTGGCTATTACGACGTAGAGCCGTGCGCTTTTACGCGCGGTGGCGCGCAAAAGCTGGGAGAGGACGCGTGCGCTGAAGTGTATCCGTGGGACCTGTTCCTGCTCAACGAGGAGCCCACAAGCGTCGTTCTGGGCTATCGCGTATGGCTCGGCGGCGAATGGGACCTATGCGAACGTTATCGCTTTTTGGCTGTGGCGTGCGCCAGCGCGCTGCATCGCTTCCGCGAGCAAAAGGAGCTGCGCAAGTGTCTCAAGAAGGACGATGCAGCCTGTGACATGGGCGAGGATGAGGTGATCGAAGGTGTTCGCCAGGACGTGCTGTATCCCGAGGAGGTAATCAACGCAAAGCTCGGCGGCTATTGGGATACGAGCCTGGGGCTCAATCTGCCCTGGAAGGACGAGCATTTCGAGACCTGCGTACGGATCGACAGGGCAATCGATGACCTGTTTGCCGAGGAGACGAAGCGCAATGCCGCGGAGCTTGGGAGGAAGCTTGGGCGTGGGTATGAGGGGTGCGGGGAGTGGTTGGACGGAGATTGACTGCAAGAGTGGTTCCTGTGAATGATCGGTGGCGGCTCGGCAATAAACTGTCCGAACGAAATGATAGAACGATAGCGTAAATAGCACCCGTACTTTAAGGAGTTAACAATGGAAATCGCCTATAAGGAACTGTTTCGTGTAAACCGTCCTATCTACGGTCCTGGACCAGGAGGTTTCTTCATTAAAAGATTCAAGAAAAGCGGATACAGCGAGGCTGAATTACTCGATTTAATTTCAGGAATGGACTTCTCTCTCGCTGGAGCTGATGGGGACATTAGCCTGGAAAAGAAATGCAAAATAATCGAACGGGCGGTTGCTGAGACGCATTATACGAGCTGGGCCCTTAGCCTGATTGGCATCATTGCCTCTCTTATGGCTGGAGGATATTTGTCTGCGCTGATAGCCAGTAATCCAACTTTAGCCGAGATTTTCATGGTGCTATTCCTGGTTGCCTTGGGAATATATGCGTGGTTCCGGTATTGCTTTGAGCGAAATAGGACCGTGCTATTGTGTGCGTTGAATCACATAAAGACGCTTCAACCATAGCCCATAAGGGCGAAAGACTCATCAATTACGATTCAAGATGTTGCTTGACGGGACTATCGAACAAGGCGCTGTTGGTCGCTAGCCATATCAAGTCCTGTATAGTCTCTGACCCAATGACGGAGCGCCTCGCGCCCGACAACGGATTACTCTTGAACGCATTGCACGATTACAGGAAGGAATGACCATGTTCGATCTCAAATGCTCGATGCAGGCCCAGCTCGATAACCTATGGCTCAAGCCGGAAGATCTTGCAGGAGGTCTCGGCATTCGCGTCTCGAGCGTCCGAAAATGGCTCGACCCCGAGCTCGACTGTATGCCGGTCAAGGATGCCTTCGACTGGATAAGCGACCAGATCGAAAAGCTCGGCGACCTCACACTGCAATGCTTGAATGACGCGAACGATTCCTACGAGAAGTTCGGCCAGCATATCGTTCGCTGGTACCGAGATGAAGATCTGCCCGATACTGAACCGGGAGGCCTTTACAATCTCGCGAGCCGCCTTGCCGCCGACCAACTCGCCGCGAAGGGTATAGAGTGCTCTACTGTCTATGCATCCCGCGACGGCGAGTGGATCGAGCAGAACCTGGACTTTTCCCCCGATATCGATCTCAAGGCTGCATTTGCCGCGCAAGCGGACGCCTTGGGAGTACCGACGTCCGAGATCGCGGCAGCATTGGGTATTACAAACCGATCAGTTAAGGACTGGAAAAACCCCAAGCGGGACACGATGCTGCCGGTAGACGAGGCATGGGACTTTCTGGATGAATACGCCGAGGCGCTTGATATCCGCACGGCCGAACTCCTCGAAATCATGCCGAACCCGATGCCGTACCATCCTATGACTCGCCTCGGAACCCTAACGAAACAGCAGAGAATCGACAACCGTGCGGCGCAGGCGGCGGCTAGACAAATCATGGGCGACGGTAAGGTCGTAGTCGATTTCGTATATGTCTAAAGCCGTCCGGCGGCCATAGGCAATTGCACCCTGATGGATGGACCGCAGGTGAGGCATGCGAATAGCCAGGCCCTACTTCTTCGCATCGCCGCGCGGCTTGTTCTCATCAATCCCGCGCAGGTCGAACTGCTTGCTACCCCGTTTAAGCACGAGCTGCCAGCCGCACGCATCGCAGATTTTGACGAATTCATCGATGGTGAACCGCGTGTTGTTATGCAGGCGAGTAGACAGGCTACCCTTCTGCTTACCGGTTTTAACGGATGCATCCTGCAGAGTCATGCCGCAATCCTGCACCATATAACGAATAGCGTCCGATGATCCGATCCGTTCAAGCACTGAATACCTCTTTCAAATATACGATAATATATTTTGATTATAGCCAATCTAGTTTTATTCTAGAAGTGGCGTGACAATCGGATACTACCGCCGGTGCCGGATCGCGGCCCAGATGTATCCGACTAGCCCCCGAGATTGCGCTTTTTGGCCGTGGTGTGTGCCAGCGTGCTGAATCGCATCCGCGAGCAAAAGGAGCTGCGCCAGTGCCTCGAGGGGGGGGGCGATGCAGCCTGTGATATGGACGAGGACGAGGCGATTGAAGGTGTTCGCCGCGACGCGCTGTATCCCGAGGAAGTAATCAACGCCAAGCTCGGCGGCTCTTGAGATGCGAGCCTGGGACTCAACCTGCCCTGGAAGGATGAGCATCGGCAGACTTGCGCGCGGATCGACAGGGCTATCGATGACCTGTTTGCCGAGGAAAAGTAGCGCTGTGCTGCGGAGCTTGGGAAGAAGCTTGGGCGCGGGTGTGAGAAGCGCGGGGAAGTGCCGTTGTCTCAACTATTCACCGACGAATGAGAAAAGGCGGTGAGTGCGGTCTCCTGCATGATTATCCTGGACCTATTGAGTGAGCGGTGCGCGGGCGAGGAGCAATCATGGCCGGCCGTGGAGACAAATGGTCGAGGGAAGAAACCCTTGCGGTTCTGTTCCTATACCTCGCCCTGCCGTCAAAAATGGTTGATGACAAAAGCGAGGATGTCCAGGCGTTAGCCAAGGCCATTGGCAGAACGCCGGGCGTAGTTGCTTAAAAATCTGGAATCTCGCATCTTTCGATGAGCGTCGACGCGCTCGCGGCAAGGTTGGAATGATCCATGCAAACAAAAATGGACAAGCTAGTCTGGGCCAAGTATTCCTTTGCTGGAGATGAACTCGTCGAGGAGGCGACCGAGGTTTTCCTTAATCGCTTTGATTTTGAAGAAGCGCTAAGCGATGAGTTGAAAGAGGCGATTGGCTTTGATTTGCCAGAGGGCGAAGAGCGCGAAGCAATTGTCTCGATGCGAGTGAACCAGGAGTTCTTTCGAAATACCTTGCTTACCAATTACAATTCAAGGTGTTGCTTGACGGGGCTATCGAACGAGGCGCTGTTGGTCGCCAGCCATATCAAGCCCTGGACAGCCTCTGATTCAAAAACGGAAGGACCTGCGCCCGACAACGGTTTGCTTCTAAATGCGCTACACGACAAAGCGTTCGATCGGGGGACTACTCACCATTAAAAAGGACCTGAAGGCAGTAATGTTCGGCGTGGTCGGACACGAGACGCCTGAAGACAAGTATTTGTGACACTACAACGGAGAGCCGACAACGCTTCCGAAGCGATTCGCCCCACGAGCTGAGTTTATTGAGTATCACAATTATATGGTGTTTAAAGGGTAGGGTTTAACTCGTCTGCTTTCAGTGCGTTTCTCACATAATTGCCTTAGCCCTTCCAGCTAAGTCGGTATTGAGGAATGAGGAAAATTCCAGCAAATATTAGAGTGCGGCGAAATATTCGCCCGCCGTCTTTTATGCGTTCTGCAATTCGGTCGCCTAGTGCCTGCCTTTGTTGCACCTGGTGCATGTGGAATTTCAGCCGTCTACGTCAGCATCCACGTCGGCTGGAATTCCATTGAAATCAAATGGTCCGCGCGTGCGGTCGTATGCAGCCATGATAACGTCAATAGCGTTTACGGCCCCAATTGCTTGGCACAGGTCGACACGCTGCTCTAGGAAATCATTAAATCTGGCGCGAAGCTGCTTGGCTGTTGCGTGAATGAAAAAGTCGGGATCTTGTTTTTCGAGTTCGGCCAAGAAGATGGTGTCCAGCCTTGCGCATATGGCTTCAATGCGGCGGGATTCCTGGCGGAAGGCGTGGCTTGCCACTTTCGAATTCTTCGTTAGTAAATAATCGAGGTAATCGCTGAGCGATTGTTTGAATTCGGGCAATAGCTTGTCGTACCGAGATTGAATTGCTCCAGGTGCGATCGCGGGGTCTGGTTCAGTACGTCCAACAATGATGTCTATGGATACGTCAAATACATCTGCAAGACGCCATGCAGCAGCAAGTGGAATTTTATCAGGCCGACTTTCATATCGTGCGTACGTAGTAAATGGAATGCTCAGGGCCTTGGCGAAGCTTTTCGCAGACTTGTATCCAGCCTCTTTTCTCAGCTCCTGTAGATTGTCTTTCATAGTCGTCGGCTTTCTCTGACTGTGTCTACGGAATAATGCGCATTGATATAAATCGATGATAATGCATCAAACATATATTTCATAATCTGATATATATGTTTGATAATAATTATTAAATTATGAGATAATACCAAATAAAGATAATTAATTTATATTGAATTTTACATTATGGAACTATTCGAGCTCCCTGTCCAATAAGAGGTCTTGAGCAAAGACAATGCGACCATCGAGGAGGGGCTTAGATTATCAATATCAACGATTGGCGTTTATTGCTGGAAGAGCAAGCGGTTTGGGCGGAAGGGCTCGACTTGAATGGGGCATAAGCGATGTTCACTATACTTTTTCTGCTTAGTTGCGTAACTGATTTATGCGCCAGTTTCTGGTGTTAATATTTAGCTTTTGCCAATTACCAGAGGTGCGACTGGAGGGTCATATGGTTAAATCCATAACTGAAAACCGCTGCTGGGACTATTCGGTTTGTAGTAATAAACGATGCTCATCCCTTGTCTATTATTGGGGGCTTTAGCTCGTGAAATACGGTTCTGTATACACAACGAATTCTCTGGCTGACTTTGTTGTTTCGCTGCTAAAGGTCGAGCGCGCTTCTGCCCGCACGCCGTCTTTTGGCGTTTGCTTGGACCCGGCATGCGGGGGCTCTTCTTTACTTAATGCCGTTGCACGCGGTGATGTTCGGCATTCGTTACTTTATGGCGTTGACGTTGATCCTGAGGCCATAGAGATTTCACGCACTTATTCCGAAATAATAGGCTCGGAAATAATTTATAAAGATTTTCTGCGTCCATCTGCAAAGACGGATCCGAAAGCGTATTGGCTGGAGCGTTTGGCTCGTGTCGACACAATTATTGCTAACCCACCTTGGAGCTCCGACCGTATTTACGATCGTGATGAGTTGCTGCTGCGTGGCTATAAAAATGTTGATGGACAGTATGATTGCTACGCCCTCTTCGTAGAGCTTTCCATGGCCATATTACATGCGAATGGGTTTGCTGCCTTTATTCTCCCCGATTCATTATTTTCGGCAACAGCTTATGGTTTACGTCGATTTATTGCTACGAAATATGAGATAAAAGTAATCGCGCGTCTTGGAGAAAAACTTTTCGAGGGGGTTCATCGTGCGACAACGGTTGTCGTTGTCCGCAAGTGTATACCAAGTGATGCCAGTTTAACAAAGTGCTTCCGGCTTACGACATCGGATAGAAAGGCCGTTTTAGGTGGAGACAAGACGCTCGAGACAGTTTTTGAAGAACAATATCGCGTTAAACGCCAGATGGATTTTCTAAGAAATGAAGACTGCCTATTTGATATAGATGTGGCAAGTGAAGATCATGCGGTTATTGAGAGAATTAGGTCTCATGGAGGCAAATGGTCTTTTGACGTTTCTTTCCATCGAGGTGTAGAAATCTCAAAGCGCGGAACCGTCTTTTACTGTCCGAAATGTGGTGGAGCAAACACCGCGGCGTTATTTTCGGGCCTTGCTCTTAAGCGTTGTAAATGCTGCGGGCGCGAGGTTGAAGTGTCGAGCTCGGAACTTGAATCCGTCATGCAGTTCAGGCCCGCCGATGGTTTTGTTCCTATATTTGTTGGTGAATCTGTTGGACGATATTCGTTGTCATGCCAACGGTATTTGAAACTTGGAGTTGAGGGCATTAATTACAAGGACCTTGATGATTATAAGCCCATGAAGATTCTTGTTAGAAAGACTGGGTTAGGAATTAAAAGCGTTGTTGACGATAGCGGCAGGATGGTAAATCAAGCTGTCTACTTCTTTACCGCAGGCGAAGGGTTGAGAGAGGACGCATTGTACTTTTACAATGCGCTGCTTAACTCGAGGGTTATTTTTTATTACTACATGAAGCTGTATGGTGAGAATGAGTGGAAATCACACCCCTACTTAACAAAACGGATTCTTCAGGAACTACCGATCATCAGATTTGACAACAAAAGTGAACTTCATCATCAAATTGCTGACGGCGCTCGGAAACTGAATCTTCACTACACGGCGGCAATCGATGCGGAACTTGAGTTGCTTGTTACGCTAGCATACGGCCTTGATAGAAAAGAGGTCGAGCGTATCAAGCACGAGATGGCGGAGCTGCCCGATTTGGGCGCACTGAGGGAAATGAAACAATAGGCATGTATCGCTACATTGGCAATAAGACAAAGCTGTTAGAGCAGATAACATCATTGGCTTCAAATTATCTAAGCCCCGGAGGAACTGTTGCCGACTTAATGGCCGGGACTGGGTCCGTAGCTGCTGAGTTTCGTCGACTTGGCTACCGCGTCATCGCTTCTGACATTATGACGTACAGCAAGTGGCATCTTTATGTGCAGCTGCTCATGAATCGTACGCCTTCTTTCGAGGGGCTGAGCGATTTATCGGTTGAACCTGAGTGCCATTACGTGCAAGTGCTAAATTATTTAAATGAACTTGAACCGGTCGAAGGCTACTTCTTCCGCGAGTTTTCTCCTTCAGGGCTTCCTGCAAATGGATGTCCAAGTAGGAAGTACTTTACATCGGATAACGCTGCAAAAATCGATGCAATTAGACTTAAGATAAACGAATGGCGCGATGAGGGTAGGATTTGCCAAATGGAGGAGGCGCTTTTGCGTCACACTCTGATTATGGCAGTCAACGAAGTGGCAAATATATCTGGAACCTATGGCTATTTCCTGGCAAATTTTACCGCAAGTGCGAAAAATGCCATCCATCTAGCTCCGGTATCCATTAATACTGGAAGAATTGATAATGTGGTTCTTCAGGGCAGGGCAGAAGACCTTGCTGCTGGGGTTACTGCAGACCTTTGCTATCTGGACCCTCCTTATATCAAACGCCAATATGCAGCGAATTATCATATTCTTGAAACGGTCGCACGTGGTGACGAGCCTGTTGCTGCTGGCAAGAGTGGGTTACGTCCTTGGCGCGATCAGTACTCTGATCTTTGTACAAAAACTAAATCAAAAGATTCCTTCGCTAAGATTATCGAGGATATCCATTGCCCTGTTTGTTTGATTAGCTATAGCGAAGATGGACTCTTTCCTGTCGAGGATCTTTGCGACGTATTTTCTGCTTACGGAAAAATTGAGGTTAAAGAAATTGCATACAAACGTTTTAGGTCAAATTGCAGTTCGTTGGCAAATGAAATAAAGGAGTTCATAATAGTGCTGGAAAAATGGTAAGCACCGATTGAACGAGGCGGTCGAATGTTATTTGTGGATGAGATTATGTACCGTCACCTGACTGCCGCTGACTTTCGCAATATCGAAGGTATTAAAAAGCCTGATGGAGGCGGTGGCCAGACTTATATCGACCTTTCCGGTATTGACCCAAATGAGGCCGTGGAGTTTTTCAAATACTGCCAGATTGACGAAGACAACCTGAAGGCAAAGGAGATTGAAGAGGGTACGCCCCCTTACAGAGTCGACCTTATACAGACGGGCGGCGTCGATTGCGAATATAACATGCAGGTCTATAAGCGAAGACCTAAAAACTATACGATTCGCGACCAGTTCAATAATCGTTTCCCGGGGTGGTCTGTACGAGCCGGTTTTCCTACTATAGTCGGAGAGGGAAAACCATTTTGTGCTGGTGGTTCATATGATAATGACGAAACCGACCCATACGTCCAGCCCATCATTGCACATCTGACGATTTATATTGTTAGAACCATTAACCGGTTATATTTTGCTGACTACCTCTCTGATGCTGAAATCCCAAAAGCCTGGCCTCTTGGTTTTGGTCTCGAAAAGCTCTTAAAAGCAAGCGAAAATGAAAAAGCAGCCGGAATTATCAAGCCCCGTGGGCTCATAGAATTTGTCAATCGTCGAGAAAGCGTGAGTGCCAAATGACGTTTAGGAGTACCGACGCTACAAGATATAACAAAAGCGATTTTCTTGAAGAAGTCTATATGGACGAAGCGTCTTACGATGCAATCGTCTCGTTGCTTAAGAGAAAAAAGAATATCATTCTCCAGGGTGCGCCGGGTACGGGGAAAACCTTTGCTGCTACACGATTGGCATATTCGCTCATGGGCGCTACCGATAATACGTGTATAGAGAAGGTTCAATTTCATCAAGGATCTTCTTATGAGGATTATATAGTCGGTTTTAAACCTACGGCTGATGGGCTTTTCGCTGCTCAGGAGGGTTTGTTTACCAAGTTTTTTCGTCGAGCGTCAGATAGAAGCCATCGGTTTGAAAATTATTACCTCATAATCGACGAAATTAATAGAGCAAATCTTTCAAAAGTATTTGGAGAACTGCTCATGTTAATTGAAGCTGACCATCGTGGTGAGTCATTGGTGGTTCCGGGATTGCCAGAACCGTTAACGGTTCCGAAGAATCTATTTATAATTGGCATGATGAATACCGCCGATCGCGGTCTCGCGCTGGTTGATTATGCGCTTCGAAGGAGATTCGCGTTTTACTCTATGAGTCCGGCGCTCAATCAGCGCTCATTTATAGACTATATTGATTCATTGGGTAACGATAGACTAACCTCGCTCGTCGATGCTGTTCGTCGATTAAATGATGTCATTTCGCATGACTCTTCGCTTGGGGAGGGTTTTTGTATCGGGCATAGCTATTTTTGTTTCGATTCTGCCCCTACGGATATTGAGGTCAAGTCTATCGTTGACTATGAACTGCGGCCTCTTCTTCAAGAGTATTGGTTTGATTCGTCCGATAAGGAAATCTTAGATGAACAGGTTTCTCTTTTGTATGAGGCTATAGATTAGGATGTCCAATACGGCTGCGAACAACGTCGCAATCCGTAACATTTTATATATGATTGCGTATGCGACTGGTATTTCCGGTAGTGATGCGGAAGCGGTGTTCGCGGACACCTTGAAGGCAGTCGGCAAAGAGCCGTTCGATGGACTCGGTGAGCTTTTTGCAATTATCTTGAATGATGCTGTAAAAAGAGAGTATTTGCGAGGGCTTGAGCGTGTCTATTCGCCTCATGAAGAGCCTCTTGCAGTCCTGAGAGGTCGGCCGCTGATTCAGAAAAGCATCGCTTTAAAAGCTCGGGGGACAATGCGTTTGCAGTGTCTATATGACAGCTTCACAGCCAATACCTATATGAATCAAATTGTTAAAACTGCAATAATTCAATTAATCCGCAGCCATGATGTTTCTCCGCGAACGCGAAAGGGACTCAGGGCAAGCGCACTATACCTATCTACTGTCGATTTACTCGAGGCTAATTCGATTGATTGGAGACTGGTTAGGTACAACAAACTCAATCAGAGTTATCGATTCTTGATGGCGGTTTGCCGGATGGTTTTGGAGAAGAGCATTCCTGTTCATGATGAAAACGGTAATGCGGAATTTTCGTCTATGTTGAGCAGCCAGAGGCTCTCTTCTCTATTTGAGAAGTTTATACGTGAATATTATCGCAGACATTTTCCGCGGTTAATGCCTGCTGCGCCTATCGTTGACTATGGTATTGGCGTAAGGTCTCAATACCTACCAAGGTTGCGCACGGATGTCGTGCTAACAGGGCCTAGCTATAAACTAGTGATAGATGCTAAGTGCTATGGAACAATTCTTGGAACACACTGCGAGAAAAAGATACTGAGTCCTGAACATAGAAATCAGATATTTAGTTATGTTATGCATTGTGCGCAGCGAAACGCGAGCGTATCCGGAATGCTGCTCTATGCCCAAACGTCTATGGAGGGTCCGCTGGATGAATGCTGGTATGAACTTGGCCACTGGTTCTACCTTAAAACTCTTGATTTGAATAAACCATTCGAGAATATTGCTGAACAACTCAATGAAATTGGCGACCGTATGATGTCGGGCCTATTTGTGCATTCCAAAGACGTCTCGGAACGGGAATTGCTTGAAGCCGAAAAGGGGCAGATAGACTAAGTAATTTGGGTGTTGATCCGTTTGGATACTGCAGAATACCGTAAAAGTCGCCGTTGCTGTTGCTCCAGCGTATGAGACCTATGCGCTCATCGGTTCTGTTTTATTACTAGCGGTCTGCCCTTCGGCGCTTCCGCATGCAGCCCTTGCACATGTCGACCGGTTCAGTTCTGCTTTTCCGGGCCATATCCCTTTGTATACACGGTAAAGCTAAGGTCTTCAATCGTTCCGGTGCTGTAGATGCATGCGTCGGGCGTGCTCCATGTGTCTTGGACGGTCGGGTCAGTCCAGACATATTCGGGCCCATCGATTCCAAGCAATGGGATGGGCCTCGCCACGTGGTCGGCGTTATTTATCTGTACAATGATCTCCAACAACATGTGCAGTTTTACATGCCATGAGCTGTATGGATGCTCACCTGGCCCCTTGTAATCCAGCGTGCACTTTGAGTGTGGGCTTTCGGCGAGCTGGCTTAAACATTCAAAAAGCGTTGGGTACTCGGCTCCAGGAAACTCGACTTGTACATACCGATTGCCATCGCGGACAAATCCGTACCACAGCACGGGGTATGGATACTCGAGCCTATCCGGCCGCTTGATTTTCGCTCTACAATTGGGCTGGTTGACGATAGACAGCCACGTCCTATAGAGTTCATCGGAAATGAGGTCGTTCGCTTGGTATGCTGGGCCAAGACCATCGAGGACAAAGCTGCCGAGGCGCTCAAAATAGTGGGCACAATCCGTTAGGCCCTTTTCATATGCCGTTTCGGTCTTTCTCTGCATATTGAGCGCGACATCGCGGGGCGATTTGCGACCAAGATGTTTTTTGGCGTTATATCGCGGGTTGCAGTAGAGCTTGGTTGCCGCGTTATATCGATCGCAGTACTTGCTGTTAGGACCGGTCGGAAAAAAGAGCGAACCGCAGGTTTGGCATGATATCGGCATAATGCCGCACAGCAGCAGCTCGTGAAGGATGCGGGCATAAAGGCTTGCAAAGGACCATTCCTCTTCGGTGAAGTAGAGCTCTCCTGCCTTTGAAATAACGGCTTGAAGCCCAACGAGCCTATTGAGGTTTTCCTGGTCGTTAAGCTCTGCATGCGTATGGAAGTCTCCATTTGCGAAGATCTGGTTCTCGCGCATAGCTTCGAGATAGTTTTTACGAAACGCCTGCATAAAGGGGGCGCTGTTCATGTGCTTTATTCCATTCAAATGCTCTTCGAGCTTTTGAGCCGTTTCGTTTCCGGGCAAGTGTTTTTTGGCTGCGTATACAAAAGCTTCGCCAAAGCGGATGATTGCCGGCAGCTGCTCATCGAATAATCGAAATTGTCGCGGGTCGCTTGTTTTGATGGCGGCTGGGAAAAACTCTTCGTTTTGCGCGAGCAGGCTAGGTGCCTCGGTGTTTTTAAGCAGCGGGGTAAGCTCCAGACATTCCTGATAAAAAACAATGAGAAGCGCTCGAAAGAGATCGATATTGGTGCAGACGCAAGCTGTTTCTATCTGAGATTTCGCCTTGGGAAAGTTGCGTATAGGATTGTCGCGGTCATACGGCACCGGTGCTGTTAGATCGGTCTCGCCGTTGGTAGCGTTAATGCTCATGTCGTTCGACTCGAGCTGCAGATAGGAGCTGAAGAGGGACGCCATTTCTTGCTTGTTGAGTTGGCCCGATGTTGTAATCACTGCGCGGTACAGGCGGTTGATCTCGTCGCACTCAATAGCGTTGTTGTTCATCCAGCAGCTGTAATAGCGATAGTCGGGAATCGCCGTGATGTTCATGACACACTGTCTACAGACATTTTCAAGGAGATATCTGGCCATGCCGGAAATCTCTCCGTGTGCATGGCTTGTAATGGCTTTGTCGAATATCGGAGCAAAGAAATCGAGGTCGCGTTCCTTTTGTTTTTGAAGGTTGATAGCGATTTCAGCTTCGTTCAATTCTGCTTGGGTGGGCTCTTGGTCGGGATCGTCTGGATCGAGCCAGTCGTCATGGTCTGGCTCGGCTGCGCAGTCCATCGAGGTGTGTTGCGCAGGGTGAGGAGCAGCAGGGGGCTGGCGCATGGCGTTCTGCAGGTCGATATAAAAGCGACGGTTTGCTCGTTCACGAAAATGGGACGCAATCTCGTTGAAAAGCGAGCTTAAGTCGACGCGCAATAGGTCGTTGGCTATGGAGACGAGACTCCATGCGCTTGCATTGCCGGATGTGTTTCCGTCGCCGGCACAATCAATCTCCGGCGTCCTGTTAAGAAGTAGCATACGGGGATTGACAGGGGAGCGAAGAAAGCCAGCCTCAAAACCCCAGTTAAATGCTTCTTTTTCGGACTTAAGCATTGATGCTCCAAACAGCCAAAATTTAAAACGCGATAAAAGTCATATTACGCGGCTGTTTGCGGCTGTTCAATGGAGTCAAGCGAAAAGGGTTAAAACCAGGGAGGCCGTTATGTCCGATCGCATCAAACTCAACGAAGGAAACATTGATGTATGCGAGCGCGAGGTTATCGCTCTTCGCGAGATTATCGCCGCCGCCATGGGTCGCTTGCATCAGATGCGCAGGCAGTGCGAGCGAGGCTACGCGTCTTCGGAGGATTTCGAGAATGCGTTGGATGTTTACGGAGTGATCCGTGGGCGAGTCGATGAGCTTGACCAGCTTGGTTTCGAGTTCAGATGGTCGTCAGTTCCCGATGCAGGGATCGATGAGTGCGTCGGGCTCGAATGGATTGAGGACGACAACTCTCCACGAGATCGCGGTTTCGATATCGCTTGTTAGTGTGTCCGCACGACTTGGTATCAATGGGGGCGAACAATCTCTAATCGGAGCCGACTAGAGGCTGCATCCTAGTTGCCGGCGATTCCGGTTTGATTTCTGTTGAAAGGAAAATCATGAACACTTCTATTCAAATTTCGTCCAGCGCCGTTGAGTCTGCGCCCCGCACCGCCAGAGGCGAGGTCGTCAAACTCGTGCAGGGCGCGCTGCTCGTTGCCGTTGCCGCGGTTGCCGCTGCCGGCACCGCCTCCGTCGCCGCCCCGTTTTGCGTCTGGAAGGGCGAGGTCGCGCTGTTCCTGAACGAGTCGTTCCATGCTGCCTTCTCCATCTCCGCGATTGCGGAGTACGCGTCGGCTGTGCCCGGGTCCGATTGGGCGTCGCTGCTCGTGGCCGCGCTCATCGCGGCCTACCCTGCCTACCATGCCGCCTGGCGCGTTCGCGAGGGCCTTGGACTCAGCTGCGAGGCTCCGGTGTTCAGCGGGCGCGTGTCGCGCTCTCTCGCCGCGCTGAGCGCCTGCCTGCTGCTGGCGATGCTGTTCATGGGCTATGGAACGAGTTGGCTCATCAACGGCAGCGCGATGGGTGACCAGAGCCTTGTTGAGTCGGGGCACAATGTATGGGCCGTTTCCATCATGATCATGCTGGGCTGCGCCCTGATGTGCCTGTTCAAGTGGTTCCTTGCCAAGGGCCCCGGACGCAATTTCGGCAGCGGCTTCGCTATCGAGCTTGTCCGCCTCGCCGACGTCCTGCTGAAGCGCGCGAGCTCGAACCTGGTGTTGTGCTACGTGGCCGAACTGCTTGCCTGCCTGCTGGCACTGACCTTCATTGCCGTGGCCTATGTCGTCGTAAGCGTGGCCATCGTGCTCGCGCTCGGAGCCGTCGCCTTGGCGGTGTGCCTTGCCGGGATTCCCGTTATCCTTGCTGCCTCGTGGCGCAGGTAGCGGGGCGACCATGCAAGTTCTTGTCACGACGTGAGAAAAACATGCAAGAATCGCAAGCTCTTTTCACGCGATGAGAAAAACTTGCAGATTGGCGCGATGGTGACAACTCTCCGCGTGAGCGCGGGTTCGATATTGCTTGTTAATGTGTCCGAACGGTTGATTGGAGACAAAATGTATCCGGACTATGAGCGTAACAACTATCCCATGAGCATTACGGATGAGGATGGTCCGTTCCTGGTCATGGAGGCGGAGCTGTTTTACAACGATGAGCTGAACGATGAGTTCAAGAAGAGCAGGGCGCGCCATTACTATTCTTGCGCAAGTGCTGCTACGGCACTTTTTTACTGCAAATCGCTTGCAGACAAGGACGACAATCCCTGGTATGTAAGCTGGGAAAAGGCGGTCGAGCAGTATCCGCTGGAGAAGCGCGAGAGCGCAACGATGCTCTATTGGGTTGAGCCGACCGATCCGTTAACGGCCCTCGATGCCCGCTACCCCCAATACGACCTTGAGCCATATGTAAGTAAGGCCATCCGCGTCGCCAGTTCATATTTGGTGGAACTCGACGATAGTGCGTATTCGATTGATCAGCTGGATGTTGAGGATGTCGACAACTTGCTTACTGCTGCCTGGTTTTTGATCCAGAAACTCCAGGAGGGCGGTTGCATGCATGACCCAGATGCCCTGGATAAGATCGAAGACGCTACGTATGACGCCTATACAGCGGTCAAAAATTTGATTGAGGACGAAGAGGCGGCCAGGGCCAGTTCGAAGTCTGATGAGAATCTCTAGCCGCTGCATTGAACGGCGCGCCTGATCGGCAGGCTGTCGGCAAAAGTTCAGACAGCTTGCCGATCCCAGTCGCTACATCGTTTCCTTACTCGCGGCGTAATGTTCCGCCTGCTTAAGGGCGTCCTCGTAGGCGCGCTGCTTTGCTTCGTACTCTAGCGCGTAGCGCTCCTGCTCCGCTCGCCCGGGAACAGGCACGGTCATGCTTCGCAGGTCCATTGGGGCAAGTTGCACAAGCGCGTCTCCGTGCGAGGTGTCCGCCAGTTTCTTCTGCCCCTCATCGGACGACAGGTATGCCAGGACAAACTGGGCAAGCAGCTCGTCCTCAAAGGTAGCGCAGAACATGGCGTCGCAGGGGACAATGCTCTCAAACAAAAGACCGCGCTCCACGGGGCGCTCAGAACCGACAGAAAAGTGGCCTGGCGTGATGAGGGCAAGCTTGAATGGAGGCCCGACGCGTGATATGAGAAGGCTCGCCTCGCGGGCGTCGATCGGTTTGGCCTTCCGAAAATCTTCGTAGTCTACACGGCTTACATCGTAGATATCTGTATCGGGGACACGCTCAAGTACATCTTCTGCGGCAATGATTGCGCCATCATGAAGATGCTTTAGCGACAGGTAGTAGCAGTCGTGCTGTTGGTAACTGTCTGTCGGATCTGATTCGGGCAGTTTGGTTACAACGCTGCGGGCGGTGCCGCGGTAGATTGGCGCTAGCGACCCAAGGGGGATGAACATTCTCTCGTCGAACGATCCGCTCTTTGTATTGGGTAATAGGGGATAGATGCCGTTGCCCTGATCCTCGAGCCGATGCCAATAGACTGGATTCTTTTGATCGCCGTAGGCTCGGTCGACGGAATCGAGGAGCTGGTGCAGAATCTCATCGGTCATTTGCTTGTCGTCAAAGCTCCTGCCGTCAAAAAGGAAATACGGATCATTGGGCTCGCCGTCGCCAATAAAGAGCAGCGCGCGACCCTCGGCCTTTTTGGCAATGGTGTTGGGAAGAAGCACAATGCTCTTTAGCAGGCCGAGGTCACAAAGAAGGCGACGTCCATCTACGGCTCGCGCCAGATTGAACAGACGGTCAGAAATCTGAATGACGGCCGTAGCGTGGGGCCGTGAGCAGGCAATGGATGCCGCAAGAAAGATGTAGTACCACTCAGTGACCGAAAGCAGATCGGGGATGCCTGCGCTGCGTTGCAGCTGCTTCGAGCGCGTTCTGAGGAAATCCAGGACTCGCGCATTTGCCGCATCGATAGATGCCGGGAATTGGGATAGCGGTCGTAGCTCGGGGGGCCTGCAGTAAATGAGTGCTGATTCGTACGTGTGAGAGGCTGCGTCCTGCTCGTAGTCGTATAAAAAGATATTCTCCTCGATGGCAGTAAACGTCGACGTCGGGACTTTGACTCGGTTTTTGCAAACGCAAGCGGGCACATAATCCCATTCGTCGGTTGCTTCGTTGTAAACGCGGTCCTCAAACTCAAACGAGGCGGCCGAAGGTCGCTTGAGGTCAATCCCCAAAACAGACCACGAGGGGCCATCGACGTGCTCGCTCGAAAACTCAAAATCGCGACAGCACAGTTCAATGAGCCTTTTCGTTCTCGACGAAGGCTGATATTTCTCGACCATATGAGACACAAGATCCGATAGATATCGGCTCATATATGGCTTGAGATCTTCGTTTAAGCGAAGAGTTGCAAATTCTGCTTTAGTTTTGAGCATGCGCACCTCCTGCATATTCCCTATATTGCGCGGTTCGCTGACTGGCCCGTCGCGGCTCAATTGCCTTCAGTCTACAAGAAGAGCAGTTGCGGCGTTTTTCAGACGGGGCACTCAAATGAAAAAGAAAAAAATCGAATGGTGCGTATGAGGCCGTACGCATTGGGTAATATTTCGCTAGATACTAACACTAAGAGATTTGCATATCTCCTAGTTGTATCAAGCTACAGTGGATAAACCAACTAGTTGTTTCAGCAACGAAAGGCCAGCTAATGAACGTATACGACACGTATAGGATCGAGCCAGACGCTCTCAAGAAGCCAACAACAGTGAATATTTTCGGCATGATTCTGCAAACCCTCTTTGCGGTTGTGCTGTACGTTGTCGCCGTCGACATGATGTGCTTGCTGACGACGTGGCTCGGCGGCTTTATGTTCGAGATTGGCGAGGGCAACACGGTGATTCCGCTCCATTCGTGGCGCCTGGTGGCGTTTAGGGCGTACTGGGTTGTGCTGGGCGTGGCGGTCGTTGCGGCGCTTGCCCACAAATGGATTGTGCTGTTAACGGGAGAGCGCGAATCCGACATGTGCGAGCTGCTCGGTGCAATTGAGGGTGCGGGCGCATTTGCATCCGTCGTCTGCGCGATCGTCTGTTTGCTGGGCTGTGCCGCCGCATTTGATTGGTGGGCTGGCGTTACCGGAAAGATGGCTTCGGATTCCCGCGCCAATGATTATCTGCTTTGGGCTGTTGTCTTAACAGTCGGAACGATTGTCGAGTGGCGAATTGTCGAAGGAGTTCTCAAGGCTTTATTCCCTCATGAGTGCTTGTTCCACGGGCTTCGCTTTGCATCTGCCTGCGTGGTTACTCCTCTGCTCGCGCTTGTGCCCACAGCACTGGTCATCGTCGTGTGCGCGGTGGTGGTAGGCCTTTTTGCCGGGATTGTGTTCGCATCGCTTGCGATCCCCGTGGTTATCACGGTTATTGGCATTGCCATCGCTATGAGTCGCTAACCCACAACGCAATCCAAATATCTCGCATAAAGAAAGGAACGACCATGTCGGTATTCTCTAACGCTCAAAAGCTTCTGCTGCTTGCCGTACTTACCGCTCTTATGGCTGGTGCCCTGATGTACGAAGTGTTGCATCCCACACTGTTTCCGCTGCTCAAGCAGGGCATTTTGCAGCTGCTCTACCACATTCCGGTCTTTACCCAGCCGGGCAACGTGATCTATCTGGAGTCGGCGACATCGCTGGCACTGTAGTGGTTTAAGGGCTCGGCCCACATCGAAGGAAAGAAAACCAATATGGAAAGGAAGGCGCCCATGACTCAGAAGCAGTATCGAAACATCGATCGCTACCAGGACTTGCTCAATCGAATTGCGCCTACGCGTCTGGTGGAGCAGACGCGTCAGAGTGTTATTGGCCACGAAGGAAGCTTGGAGGCCTTTGTGACGGCGCTGAGCTTTGAGGTCAACCGCTGCGTGATGTTGGCACGCGGCGCCGACCCGCGCGACGTTCTTTCGCCCGCTGCCATTTTGGTGATGGGTTCTACCGGTACGGGAAAGACCCACACCATCAAAGCCGTGGCGGATGCCGCGGGGCTCAAGCTGTTCGTGTTCGATGTCTCCACCATGACGGGCGAGGGCTGGCGCGGTGCCAGCATGAGCAACTGCCTGTCGCAGGTCGCGGACTATCAGGCTGCCAATCCCGGCGAAATTTGCTTGGTGCTCTTTGACGAGTTTGACAAGGCGGTTCGTGCCGAGCCCGATGGGGGCGAAGTTGCATCGAGCTTTAGTCCATCGCAGTCGTTCCTTAAGCTCTTGGAAGGCGGGGAGATGCCGTTTGAATGTGATACCTCCAAGAGTGCGGCTATTAAGACGCTCAACCTCGATCAGGTTGTTTGCATTTTGGGCGGCGCCTTTATGGGCTTGGATGCTCTGGTGCGCAAGCGCCTGAGTGACAAGTCTGGCACCACGGTCGGCTTCGGATCCTCGTATGCCGCCGTGCGCACCGCCGCAAAATCGGCAAACGAGCTGCGAGACAGTGCGACCATCGAGGATGTTGAGACTTGGGGTATTATGTCCGAGCTGTGCGGGCGCATTGGCTCGGTGATTAACTTTAACGTCTTGAGCGTGGACGATCTGGTCCAGATTGCGTATGAACAGTACCTGCCCAAGTACAACAACATGATGGGAAATGGCGCCAAGATGGAGCTGATGGCAGATGCTGCTCGCCTTGCGGCGAAGCGCGCGGTTAAGGAAGGTGCCGGCGCGCGCGGCATGCTCCGTCAGCTGCGTCCCCTTATGATGTACGCCTGGAGGGACATGCGGGAAGATACCTATATTTCCCGTGCGACCTTGGTCGTGAGCGACGGGGAACTTGCGGTTGCGTACGAGCGCTCTCATGAGCCGCGGGGCTTTTTGCAGGAAGAGATGGGGGAGAATTCGCCCTTTCTGAACGGGAGGGAGATTGAAGCCCTGACGCTGGTGAACAACTGGATGGAGCATGAGGACGAGGATGAGCATAAGCCGTATCAGCCTGAGTTTGCTTGGCTGGCGGATTTGGTGGACGGCTCGGCGCTCGACAAGATCGTGCAGGGCGGCAAGGCATTCGATCTTGCTGGGGTGTTGTTGCGCGGCGTTCCGTTTGATGGGCCGGAGCGCATTGCCGCCCACGAGCTGCTTAAGGCGTGCGCCTGCTACAACGACGTGCTCTATGCCGATCAGGACAAGTATCGCAACCTTGCCCAGGTGCTTATGCTCACCAAATTGGTGTACAAAAAAACGCCCGATTGCTTGCTGAGCCCGCTCGATGTGGTTATGAACGGCACGACTACGGGCAACGGTTTTCAGGGTCTTGGCGAGTGGGTCGATGCCATGAGCAGGTCCGAAAAGCCTTCGTTGGAAAAGTGGCAGTACCTGGCGGCCGGGGAGGCCCTGCGGATTTACGACCACTTTAGCAAGCGTCCCGACCAGGTAAAGGAGCTTGCCGCCGATGTGTCCCTGATGCGTGTCGCCCTCGCGGTGATCGACGCTGAGGAGCGCGAGGCGTTGGAATGCGATCTTGAGAAGCTGCTCGCTTCGTGCGAGTAGTCGCCGACTGCTTCTCTTTCCTTTCTTTTCTCAAGCGGCATGGATGCCGCTCAACCGCCCTGCGTGAGTTTTTGTCCGCACGGGATGATATTCAACACATGCAACAACTAAATCGGAGGTTTGACCATGGCTACGTGGGAACTGAGCTGTCAATCGAATCCGTCGTCTGCGAGCGACAAGGAACTTGTCCCCTATCTTGCGCGCCAAAAGGCGATGCGCGAGTTTTTTGAGCGTGCGCTGTTTGTCCCCCAGGACCAGAACGACGCTAAGGATCAGGACAACAACGGCCTGTACTTTTTGGGTGCCACGACGGGCTCGGGCAAAAACTACACGGCCGAACAGGTCACGGCGGACCTGATCGCCGGTGGCTGGGATGAGTCGGGCTGTTTTAACAAGTGTCCCGGCCGCCGTACCTTGGTGTTTGTTGTTCCGGGTAAAGACAATCGCGACAACTATGTTGCAAGCGTGCGTGAATTGTTGGCTGGCCAGGGCATGAGTTGTGATGAAGCGGCACGCATGGTGTTCGATCTTCCGCGTGCTGGGGAGAACATCACAAACTGGATTGACACCGCGTTTGGCAAGGGCAGCATGAGGCCGCGTGACATTCCTTGCCCCTTTGGAGCGAAGGACGAGGTCGTTCTTCGCGACATTATGCACGCGTGGAACAGCGCGATGGAGATCGCTGATGATCTTTTGGGCATTTTGGACAAGAAGGAGCGTCTGGGAAGTGTCGTCGACCGCCTCACTCCAGGGCTGTGGGATAAGCTGGCGTTGGCAGACGCGAGCTTACGCCGAGCGGTGAGTCGTGGACGTCAGAGCATCACGCATGGCTTTGAGGTGATTCCCCAGATTTGGCCCTCGGCATTGCTTAACGATAAGCGCATGCCGCATGCGATCGCGTGCACGCCGCAAAAACTCGTCAATAGAATCGATACGGTGACGGGCGCGGGTGTCGTGTTCTTTAACGCAACGGTTGCCGACGAGTGCCTGTTTATCTTTGACGAGATCGACCATGCGAAGGCCGACATGCTGTCGATGCTGGCGGCGGACCATATGAAATTCCAGCCCGATGAGATGCTGCGCATCCTTGACCGTCATTTTAATGGTGGCGTGGTGGATCCTTTGCTGCTGGGAAATCGAGACCAGTGGATGGCGGTCTATACGCACGCCTCAACCTCGGACGAGCACGAGGGGTCAAATGCGGCAACGGGCAAGGTTTCGCGAGCGAGTGTCGAGGAGACTGCCGAAGAGATTGCCAAGGGCGCCCAGCGTATTCAAAAGATGATTGCTGCGTGTATTCAGGATATGGAGCTGCAGCAGCCTTTTGCCCTGTCTGACGAGGCGAAAGACGAGCAGCTTGCCGGTCGTCGCCTGTTTGGCAACGACGATGTCTCGGTGGGCGATGGCCTGTCGAAACCCTTGCGCTATGAGTTCGATGCTCGCCGCAACCGCAATATGATTACGTCATGTGGGGCGGACGAGCAGCAGACCGTTAACAAGGCGGTGCGACGTGCGCGCGGCCTCGTCAGGATGGTGGTGGGCCATCTTGCCCGCTGCGCCACGCTTATGGACAAGCTGTACTACGGCAGCATTTCGTACAAGGACGATCTTTCGCGCAAGAACATCATCGATGCTCTGGGTGTTAGGAACGAACAGACCAACGAGAAAAACTTCTGGAATTCGTTGATGCAGGCGCTGTTCTTTAAGGATCGCAAGAACGACGAGATCGATGCCGTTGACGATTCGATATACGCACGCGGTGTTAACTACCTGGTGATGGAAACGACCATCGACCATATGTTAACCACGTACCTGACCAATCATGGCATTGAGCGCATGCCCGAGGCGTATCTGGCGTCCATTGCCGCCAAGGCTCCCTGCGTATGTATGAGCGCCACCTGGAATGCGCCGACCATTAAGAACTTCGACCTGGATTATCTGGACGAAGTGCACGGCGTGGTTCGTAAAGATGCTTGGATTGGCGAGCTCAACCAGGAGATCGTGCGACAGACCAGGCTGTTCAACAAGCAGGCGGCAACGGTGTATGACGTCGACGTCGTTTGGGTCGACGAGTCCAAGAAGCTTGCCGGCATGGCGGCCGTGGCCGGCGGCGCCTATGGCGGCGGTATCGTGTCGCCCGACGAGGTGTACGAGTGTGCGATGGAATTCTTTGACCAGATTGGCGTGAGCGAAGGGCTTGCGGTGTGCCTTCGCCGAAAGATTGCCGACAGGGTGACCACGAGCGATGCCGAAAGCATCGAGTTTGAACTAAAGCGTCTGAGCAAGACGCTCGTTGCCGTGAGCGCCTGGGCGCGTGGCGTGGCGCGCAGTGAGCAGCAGGCGGGAGCCATCTTTACGACACGACACATGGGAAACCATGGCGACTTTAATAGTTTGGCGCTGGATCTTGCCCGAGAAATCGTTGCCGAACTGGTGATTAGGAACGTTAAGCACCCCGAGGCGTCGTACGAGAAGTCGCTCGAGGAGGCCAAGGATATGGTTCCGTGCTTTAATGCCTCCGGCTGGGAGGAGGGCTGGCGCGCCGCTCAGGAACGTCTGAAGAATGGCGAGCCGACCCTGATGTTTATCAACCTTGCCGCTGGTGGCTTTTCCAAGAATCTTAAATACGAGGTGCCGGAGAGCCTGCGTGACGCGGTGCGCCAGGTCGATTGTGGTTTTGACAACGCTGAGCGACACCCCAAGATGGACCTCGATTTTTTGTACGTGGAGTCGCCTACGAGCCGTTTGACCTGGGGAGTCGATATTAGCTCAAAGAAGTTTGACCAGCAGGCACTGCTTGGCGTGGTCGAACAGGAGGAGCTCGTGGCGCGCGGCGAGATTCCGTTTATCCAGAAGCGCCATCGCGTGCGCACGGTACTGGCGGGCGTCGGTGGAAAACTGCCGGTGCGCGACACCCTCTCTTACCAGGTCGAAGGCGCTCGCATCGTGGCGCAGGCCGTGGGTCGCTTGATGCGTACGAGCGTAAAGATGCCGCACGTGCAGGTGATGCTCGATCGCGAAATCACCGCCGATTGCGATTTTTCGTTCTTGCACGATTTGCCGATGGGCTACGAGCTGGAGCAGGTGGTTGGCGCCTGTGCGGCCGTCAACAATCACATGGCGGACAAGAAGCAGCACGCTGCCAGCAAGCAGCAGAACCTTGCTGCCTTTAGGAATAACCTGGCGAAAGAGAAGCACGAAAAGCTGGCGTGGAAGGTTACCTCGTTCGATGCGCGCGAGGAAGATCTGGCCGCTTTCGATGACGAGCGCGATTTTTATCTGCATCATTTTTGCCTGCCATGGGAGGATCTCGCGCATTATCCTGCACGCAAAAGCTCTGCGCTGCACATGCCGTTCGCTGCGAGTGGCTATGCGTATGCGCAGGGCGGAGCGTGCAAGGTGCCGCATTTTGGGTTCCCCAGCTACGACGGTGAGCCTGTCGAGCAGATTGCCGCCCGTCTGGAGGAGCGCTGTCGCTATAACGAGGGCTTTAAGGGCGCAAAGGTTCGCCAGGTAAGCCAGACGGCGGCCCGTGTGCCCGAGCTGTTGTCGATTCGGGAGGTGCGCGAGCGTTGGTCGCGCGACGGGGTGCCCGCGATGCTGCAACCGGCGGCGACGGCGCACATGACGCCCTATATGTTCCAGGCGGTGTATCTGGGAGAACTGGGAGAGTCTGCCGGTAGGGCCATCTTCGAGGCGTATTACGATGGCCGGTATTTGCTTGCGCGTGGTGACGCTGCCCATGCCGAGACGGGCGGCGATTTTGAGGTGCTCGATGCCGCCGGCAACAAGACCGGGGTGTGGATCGACTTTAAGCACTATCGCATCGGCGCCTACGAGGCCTACAGGCGCAGCGGCGGCGAGACTACGGACGCAGAGCGCTTTAAGGCAAAGGCTCAAAAAGTCGGGGCGAAGCGGCTGCTGATCGTCAATGTTTTGGCTGACGAGGCGGCGCTGGAGCTCCGCCAAAAGCCAATCGATGACGAGGGGATGGTGTTCTCCTTCCCCTATATGGCAACTGATGGAGCAATCAACCTGGAGATGATGGAGGCGATCGGCCGTGCAATCGAAGCATAACCAGCCGTGTGGTCTGGGAGACATCGCTGTGTCCGAGCTCGTATTGCAGCTCGATGCCGCGGCTGCCGAGAAGCGCTACTCGGTCTTTTGGTGCAACGTCGGCGATGCGGACAAGCATGCCGTGGCAAACTTTATGGTCGATGTGTGCCAGACAGGTAAGGTCGTCGCGCTTACGCAGCTCGAGGACAACCGCGTCTTTCTGATGGTCAAGGCGGGCGCGCAGACGGGTGACCTGAGCGCTTCGCTCGACCATGAGCAAATGGTTCCGATTAAAACTCATTGGAACGAGCTGGATGATTACATCGCATTGCGTCTGCTGTTCAACTCGTGCTCGCAATTTGAGGGGATCGAGGACGAGATTCCCAATGATACGGGGCACTTGTATGTTGTAAGCGCCAAGGGTGCTCGCCACGACGCCATTGAGGAAGCTGGAACGGGCCCTGCCAAGATTGAGACGGTCGAGACCGTTATCAACGAGGATTGCACCTTCGAACTTAAGATCCGAACGTTTACCAAGCGACGGGTGCTCATCGGTCGTGCGGCAGGCGACAAGAAGGAGCTCGAGAAGATTAACAGCCAGGTTGGTTACAGGCTGTCGCCCGTGGCTTCGGTGGTGCTGGCTCACGGACAACGTGACGAGTACATCCTGCGCCGCACCAAGGGCGATAAGCCGTCCAAGCGCCGTGATCTTACGTTTTCGGCCCAAGCGGAAAAGGTCGCCTATACCAAGAAGGGCATCCTGTACCGAGAGCTGCAGATTCTTGAGCGTCGGTACAGCGATTTTGCCCAGGTGTCGCTCAGAGAGTATCCGCGTAAGAGCTTCTACGAGGTTTTGAAAAGCGAGCAATATGCCCGCGTGGTTGCGGAACGTTCGGTGGGGCAGCGGGTCGTGGTGTCGTTTGCGCGCAAAGGGCTTGCCGGGGTCGCGCGCAAACTCGCCGATCGACTCAGCGATACCTCCTGGGATGTGCGCGCGTCGTATGACGGCAGAGTTGTTGATCCGTTGGCTTGGAATCTGGTTGTTGTGCCTAACGAGGTTGCCGAGAACGATGGCTATGCCCTGCACGCTGGGGTGGTGGAACAGCATGTGACGCCGGATGTGTGCGAGCCGCTGTTTAAGGCGGCGTCGAATGCAAAGGTGCGCGGCGCACAGGAGGGGATCCTGAGGGCCATGCTCAAAGAGCTGCTGGTTAAGCAAGATGTTGCCGACGGACGGGTGAGGGCGTTTGACCTTGGCTCTTTTGGCGTTGGGTCGGTGACGGTCTGCGGCGTGGTCAATGTTCCGCGTAAGGAGAAGGATAAGGTTGAGCTGGATGAGCGCCTTGCGACGTTGACGATCGGTGCGGACGGGGCCATGGACTACGCCTCACATCCGATCGAGGACGGTCCCGTGGACGAGATGGAGCTTGAGCTGCTGACGGTCGAGGGTAAGCTCGACAAGGACGCCTATATCTTTGACGTGCGGGCGGGCGGACGCGCTATGCTCGCACGCGTGCGGGATACGGGCTTGACGACCTTCTCTAGCGACTTCGTGAACTTGGTGCGCGATTACCAGCTTACGGGTAAGGCGGGTCGTAAGAAGGAGTTTTTCGAGAGTTACAACTCGCCCTATTACGGCATTGGAACGTTCGAACGCGCAGGGATGACCTGCTACTTTGTCGGCGTCAACAACGGCACCAAAGAGGACCTGGCGACGGCGATTCATGTGCGCTCGATTGAGGTGCTCGAAGGCGACGATCTGTCCGAGCTGCTGGTTCAGCTGGTCAATGTGGGGCTTTCGCGCCACGGAGCTCCCTCCAGGTGGCCGATTCCGGTGAAGTATCTCAACGAATGTGCCGCGCGTGAGGGCGCGGCGGGGGAGCCTGGTATTTGCTCGTGAGGAAACAGATTAGCTATAAGCGCTAGAAAAATAAAAATGTTCTTGCAACATGCAAGCAGAGCGCATATACTACAGTCATAGCGTATGAGATGGGGTCTCTAAAAGAGGCCAAGCACAGCAATTTGAGTTTATGTGGACGGGACTTGAGCATGAGCACCAGCAATTTCTCCTTTAACAACGGCAATATCGATTTCATTAATCTCGAGACCATTTATGGCCGTACTGACCGTTCTCGCACAGAGAACTGGCCTGTATGCCTAGGTGAAGAGGCGCCAAGTGGCGAAGATCTCGAGTATTTGGATGAGATTGAGCGCGAGCGGAACTATGAGTTTGGCTTTTGCGAATGCCAGGTTCGCCGCGATTCAAATCGCTCAATTTAATTACCCCGTTATCACCTCTTTTTAATGGGGCAAGTTGGATCGACTATCTGTGTCAAACAACGGCTCACCGTGGGAAGGAATCGACAATGAGCAAGAATATGAACAAGGACATGGACGGCAAGGCTTTGGGTAAGGCCAAGGCGGCTGGACGCGTGGTGACGGTTGCTGCGGCGACGATTGCCATGACGGGCGGCTCGATGCTGTCGCCCCTGGTCGCGGTGGCACAGGATGCGGATGGCGTTGGCGCCACGGGTGCAACGGCTGCGGTGATGTCGCCGCTGACGAGTACTGCGGCCGCCGGTACTGGCGCGGGTGCCGTGTCTGCAGCGCAAAAGGTCGCCGACCTGCAGGCTGCAGTTGATGCGGCGCGCGCTAAAGCTGCTACCGCCAAGGCCGATCTGGAAGCGGCTGCCGCTCCCTACGATGCTGCCGCCGTCAACCAGCAGCAGGCGCGGGGCGCCTATGACGCGGCCCGCGGTGCGAGCGATAGCGCGGCCTCCGCTGCTTCGGCCGAGCTGGAAAAGCAGCTGGGCGCTGCGCAGGACAAGGCCGATCAGGATGTCAAGGCGTTTGAGGACGCTCAGGCTGCGCTCGATGCTGCCAAGAAGGAGCTGGCGGACAAGGATGAAGCCCTGACTGCTGCCCAGAGGGCATCCCGTGATGCCCAGTCTGCGCTTGAGGCCGCACAGGCTGCTGCATCCGATGCTACGCCCGAGGCTGTAGCTGCCGCCCAGGCTGCCGCAGGGCAGGCTGCGAGTGACCTGGAACAGGCGAAGCAGCAGGTCGTTGATGCGCAGGCCAAGCTCTCGGATGCTCAAGACGCTGCCACTGCCGCCGCTGCCAAGCAGCAGGACGCGCAGGGCAAGCTTTCGGCAGCTCAGCAGGCAAAGGCCGCGGCAGATGCGGACGTGGATGCCGCGCAGACGAGCTATGACGCGGCCAAGGCCGATCTGGATCGAGCCGAGCAGGGCGCCGCGGGCCCGGAGTACGAGGCCGCCAAGGCAAAGGTGGCTGCTGCGTCCGAAGCGCTGACGGCCGCCAAGGCCGCGCAGTCGAAGTGCGAGAGCGAGCTTGCTGCCGCTGAGCAGGACGTTGCCGCCGCCGAGGGCGAGGTTCAGACTGCTCAGCAGGCAGTTGCCGATCAGCAGCAGGCCGCTGCCGATGCCCAGTCAAAGCTGGATGCCGCCGCTGCTGCCAAGACCGCTGCCGACGCCGCTCTTGACCAGGCCAAGACCGATCATGCCAGTGCGCTCACGGAGCTGGCCGATGCCCAGGCCAAGCTTTCGGCGGCCAAGGACGAGAAAGACGCTGCCGACAAGGCGCTCGATCAGGCGAAGGCCCAAAAGCAGCAGGCCGACCAGGCTGTGGCTCAGGCCCAGGCAAAGCTCGATGCCGCTCAGGCAACGGCGAATGCATCGGCGGAGAACTACCGCCAGGGTGCCATCGCATTCTTTAAGAGTGTGGGTGCCGACGATGCGGCGGATATCATCCTCAACTGCAAACTCGCTGGCTACAACAAGGTGGGCGAGGAAGTCGACGCGACGAGCCTGACCAATATGAAGCAGGCGGTTGTGTGGCTCAAAGCGTGCAACGAGTATCGCGCAAGCGTTGGCCTAGGCGAGCTCAAGGTGACATATGCCATGATGGCGACCGCCATCGCCGACGCGAACTTCTCCGATACGAAGGTCGCGCACGCTCAGCAGTTTAACGTGGGCGAGAATGTGGCGTGGAACTACGGAAGCAATCCGTTTAAGCAGTGGGTCGATCAGGAGAAGGCCATCTTTGATGCTGCCGCCGCCTCGCTGGGCGCGTCGGGCCTTACGGGAAAGGCCGCTTACGATTTCTATACAGCGCATAGCTCCCAGATTGATAACTACGCCGCACTGCACGGTGGACCAAACCCTTCGGTCGGACATTACATCAACGTGATCAACCCCGATTACACCGTGACGGGCATGGGCGTTTGCACGCGAGGGACGCTGTACGGGAGTACACAGGCGCAAACATTTGTATATTCTGGTCAATGGTATAAGCCGTATAACCTCAATCCGATGACGGTTGCAGAGTATGAGGCTGCGTTGAATGCGTGGTGTGACTCGTTGGCAAATCCCGAGCAGGGCGTGGATGCGGCACGCAAGGAGCTTGCTGTGGCGCAGGGCGTTGCCGACGATGCCGGCAGCAAGGTGAGTGCAGCATCGCAGGCCGTTGCAGCAAAGCAAACCCAGGTTGAGCGCGCTGCCGCTAACGTTGATGTCGCGGCAACCAAGGCCTCGGAGGCCCAGGCTGCCGTGGCGCAAAAGCAGGCTGCAGCTGACGCCGCCGCGCGTGCCGTCAGCGATGCCCGCGCCGATTTGAGCGCTGCCAACGCCGCTGTTGCAGCAGCGCAGGACGCCGTGGCCGCCAAGTCTGGCGAGCTCGACATTGCCAAGGGCAAGGTGGCTGCTGCCAAGCGCGCACTGGACGCCGCTCGTGCCGGTGTTGGCGACAAACGGGATGCACTTGCCGCGGCCCAGGATGAGCTAGCGGCGTACTCAGCCGATATCGCCGCTGCTCAGCGTGCGTTTGATGCGGCGTCGTCTGCACTCGAAAGCGCGCGTGCCAATCAGCGCGAGGCGGAGGCCGAACTTCTTGCCACCCAAGGCGATGCCGATCAGGCAGGCATCGATGCTGCTGCCACTCAGGTGGAGCTCGATATGGCGCAGCGGGCTGCAAGCGATGCCGACGCCGTCGTGGCAACGGCTCAGGCAAAATCTGATGCAGCTGCCGCCCGCGCCTCTCAGCTTAAGAATGCCGCCGCAGCACTTGCCAAGGCCACTGGGGACAAAGCGACTGCCGATGCCGCGCTCGATGCAGCGGCGATGGCCGTGAGCGATGCCGAGTATGACGTGGTGGAGGCTGACGATGCCGTGGTGGATGCGACTGTCGCGCGCGACGCCTCTGCCGCCGCGGTTGCCCGCCTGCGCAGAATCAATATTGCCGAAGCCATTGTCAACGGCAGCACTGACGATGCGGACGAGGTACTTAACGCCAAGATCGCTGCGGCCCACGATGCCGCCGAGCGTGCCGCGACCGCCAAGGCCGAACTCGATGACGCCGTGGCTGCGACGGATGCCGTGGCGCCGGCATACTTGGAGGCGCTCGCCAACTACACCGCCGCCAAGGTCGAGCTCGACCAGGCTATTGCCGAGCTTAACGCCGAGATCGCTCGCCAAGAGGCCGCCGACCGCGGAAACGGCGAGCAGACCCAGCCCGTCACGCAAGTGACGTACCAGGCCAAGCATGCGGAGGCAAAGACCGAGGCCACGACTTGGCAGACGGCGATGCCCGCCACGGGCGATGCGTCCGAGCTGCTGGGTGAGACCTTCGTGATCGGCGGCACGGTCCTGGTGGCCGCCGGCGTATTCCTGTCCGATAAGCGCCGCCAGCTGATCCGTTAGGGACAGGGAAGCGCGCTGTTTTTGGCGCGCACCGCAGGGGCATGGGCTCTGCGGCGCGCGCCGCCTTTTTCTTCAAGATTGATTAAGGAGGGATATATGCAAATAAGAGGAGAGGCCGCGATCGCCTGCGGATTCATGGCGGGTCTGGCAACGGGGTTGCTGTTCGATGGATGTTTCGACAGCTATATCAATCGATTCTGCGATTTTGGTTTTTCGAGAGGCAAGCCTTGGAAAACAGCGCCAGCTCGTCAAGAGGTGGCTGCGCCCATCGAGCCCCGCAGTGTGGATACCTCAAAAATCAAGGTAATCGTCACTAAGAACGGCAAGATTTACCACCGTTCTACGGGGTGCAAAAGCCTTCCTCAAAACGCCATTAAAACCAGCGTACCATTAGCGGCCGCACTCAAGCGAGGCAAGACGCCCTGCCCAACATGCTGCCCGCCAACAGTGTGCTCGATCTAGTTTTTTGGGTGTTTGATCCGTTTGGATGGAAGAACGAGGGGTAAGCCCTAAGGGGTGCGGATGCCGGGGCTGATCCGCAATTTCTGCCATCGATTTGTCTAGAGTCGCACAGCACGGAGGTGCCGCTTGATGTCCATTTTCGTTACCGGAGACGTTCACGGTGTTGCCGAGTACGGGGCGAGCCGCTTCTCGTCGCGCGCTTGGTCACTGGGTCGAACGCTAACGCGCGATGACGTAGTGATCGTTGCCGGCGACTTTGGTTTTATATGGAGCGGCTCGAACACCGACAAATACTGGCTCGATTGGTTTGAGTCCAAGCCCTGGACCACGTGCTTTGTCGACGGCAATCACGAGAACCATCATCTGCTGGCGGGGCTGCCGATTCGAGAGTGGAATGGGGGCCTCGTTCACGAGGCTCGCCCGCACGTGCTGCACCTGATGCGCGGCAAGGTGTTCGACATCGCGGGGAACACGGTGCTCGCCATGGGTGGCGCCGCGAGCCATGACAAGCAGTGGCGCCGTGAGGGAAAGACGTGGTGGCCCGAGGAAATGCCGAGTGAGAGCGAGATGAAACGCTGCCGTGCCTCGCTCGATCGCGTGGGCTGGAAGGTCGACTATGTTGTGACTCACGAGGCACCATCCGATCTGGCGGACGAGCTGTGCATGGAGTGCAATCGCGAGTTCTACGACGATTCGCTGCAGGCCTTTTTGGGCGAGCTCGACGGGCGGCTTGACTACCGCACCTGGTTCTTTGGCCATTACCATAACGATGAATGGCGTGATGACAAGCATCGTCTTATCTACCAAGATATCGTGCGGATCGAAGCGCGATGTGCCGACGGATTCGGCGAGACGACGAGCAACTATTCCGAGCAAGAGCGTTAGGGGGTCCCCGTGATCTGGTTTACCAGCGATACGCACTTTGGGCACGAGAACATGCTACGGTTTAGCAATAGGCCTTGGTCGACTGTTGTGCAGATGAACGACGCCATGGTCGCCAACATTAACGGCAAGGTTGCTGCGGATGATGAGCTCTACATCCTGGGCGACTTTAGCTTTAAGATGACAGTCCAAGATGCCTACGAGCTGCGCAAAAGCATTGTCTGCAAGCGTGTCCATCTGCTGCCCGGCAACCACGACAAAGACTGGACGCAGCCTGCGGTGGCGGACGCTTTTATCGTCGAGCCGCCCATTTGCGTGCTCAAGATCGACTGCCAAAAAATCGTGCTGAGCCACTATCCCATGGTCGACTGGCAGGGCATGTCGCACGGCGGGTGGCATCTTCACGGACATATCCACAGCTGCGGCGGCGTGTACAACAAGTTCAACCTCAGACAGGGGCTGCTGCGCTATGACGTGGGCGTGGACGCTAACGGCTACGCCCCAGTAAGTCTGGATGAGCTCAAGTTGTGGTTTGCGCAGGTAAACGAGCCGGTATGTTGCGTTAAATGGCCGTGGTGGGTCAACGTCACGGGCGACGAGCAGATCGAGCGCGATCTCGAAGCCTATAAGAGGGAAGTGGTGATCCGATGACGGTCTATGTGACGGGTGATATTCACGGCGGTCTCGACATGCAAAAGCTCCGCGATTGGGAGCTTGGGGATAGTCTGACGAGCGACGACTATCTGATTATCGCGGGCGACTTTGGCTTTCCGTGGGATTTTTCTGTCGAGGAATGCGCCGATATTGCCTGGCTAGAGTCGCGCCCCTATACCGCGCTGTTCGTCGACGGCAACCACGAACGCTACGATCATTGGGCGGAGCGCCCCATGGAGTTGTGGCACGGCGGGCTGACGCAACGCCTGTCGGATACCTCTCCCATACGGCGTCTAACGCGCGGCGAGGTTTTTGAGCTCGACGGCTCAACGATTTTTACTATGGGCGGTGCCACGAGTGTGGACAAGGAATACCGCATCCCGTATTCCAGCTGGTGGCCGCAGGAGCTGCCGGGTGAGCGCAACTTTGAGGAAGCGCGGGCAAAGCTCGACAGCGTGGGTTGGAAGGTCGACTACGTGATCACCCACACCTGCTCTACGCGGATGCTTTCATCCACGCTTTATCCGGCACCCGGCTGGAATTACCCCGCCGTTGATCGGCTTACGGCATTTTTCGATGAGCTGGAAGACCGCTTGGATTACAAGCGCTGGTATTACGGGCATTTTCATCGGGATGCCAACCCGGCCGAGCGCCACACCGTGCTCTACGACTGCATCGTTCGCCTGGGCGACGAACTCCAGCCCTGGGATGTTGCGTAGGGATGGGGCGCATGGGCTTCGTGACGAAGCAAAACCGGCTTACTTAGGGATTTACTCCCAAGCTGACTTGCGCTTGAGTAACGTGCTCGCGGCTTCAGGTATGGGGGAGTCGAGTATTTCGCAAAATGCATCGAACCCCTCTGGTGAAAGATGCGTTGTTGATTCTTTGGCAATGTCGCTATCGAGGCACTCGTCAGGGTGGGCTGCCGTCTGTTGCATGCTTGTCCCTTCATCCATAACGATGTTCTCCCGGTGTGCGTGGATGACGTCCCAGCTAAAGTGCTCGACCAGTTGCTCGGCAGAGCGCGGCGTGGTGTCCGGCGCGATGCCCGTTTGCCCGGCGAGCCAGCCCAGCAGTGCCTCGGGTGTGCCAAAGCGGGTGCGGAGCTCGCCCAGGTCCAGATCGCGGTCGCGCTTGGAAAGGCGGCGGCCATCCGGCGACATGAGCAGCGGAATGTGCGCGTAGTGCGGCGTGGGAAGTCCCAGCAGATGCTGCAGATAGACCTGGCGCGGCGTGGAGCCCAGCAGGTCGCATCCGCGCACGACCTCGGTGACGCCCATGGCAGCGTCGTCGACCACCACGGCCAGCTGATAGGCAAAAACGCCGTCGCTGCGGCGCACCAAAAAATCGCCGCACTCGGTGGCGAGCGCCTCGCATTGGGCCCCGTACGTGCGGTCCACGAATTCGATCACGTCGCCCGCGAGGTCGTCGATGTCGGGCACGCGCAGGCGCGTGGCCGGGGCGCGCAGGGCACTGCGGCGGGCGATCTCTTCGGCAGAAAGGCCTCTGCAGGCGCCGCGGTAGATGGGCGTGCCGTCGCTGGCATGCGGCGCGCTTGCTGCGTGGAGTTCGGCGCGCGTACAAAAACAGGGGTAGGTGAGGCCGGCGTCCTGCAGCCGGCGCAAGGCGCTCTCGTACAGATCCAGGCGATCGTGCTGGTAATAGGGGCCTTCGTCCCACTCGAGTCCCAGCCAGGCCAGGTCGTCAATCAGTTGAGCGGCAAGTTCCGGGCGCTTGCAGCGATCGTCCAGGTCCTCGATGCGCAACACGATGCTGCCGTCCTGGCTGCGGGCCGAAAGCCACGCGCACAGGCAGCTGAACACGTTGCCCAGGTGCATGCGGCCCGAGGGCGACGGGGCAAAACGACCCACGACAGGTGCGGGGGCGGAGGCGGGCGGCGTCGTTGGCGCGTCCGCGGTGGGCGTTGCTATGTTGCGTGTTTTGATATCCATGCGGACGAGTATAGCGCGGAGCGCGATGGGGGGCATCACTGTGGTCCGCAAGTTGCCGAGGTCTCGCATTGCGTATGGCGGGTCGCAGGCTCGGTGCCTTGATTCCTGTCCATCAACTTGGCACCTTAGACAACAGAAACCCCGGCAGCTCTTCGCAACTGCCGGGGTTTCCGCGGAAAAGGGGGACATGATCCTCGAGCGAACGGGAAAGGGGCAAACCGTTTTCGCTCAACTGCTTTATGCCCCTCGACTGGTGGCTCAATCAGCGCGCACCGCGCCCACACAAAGCCGCTACACCTGTGACGGAGCTGTGAAGTGGTATCTATTGCTGGCGCAGGTCATGCCAAGGAGTGTCCCAGATTGCCGGCAGATAAGGAACGTCCCCAGGTGCCGGCCGCGGGCGTGACTTTCGTCCCGTTTGATACTCCGCTGGCCTAGATGTTCGTCATGTGCGCCCGTAAACGTGGGACAATGGCGTTACTGGTATCACAGACAAAGGATGTGCCTATGAACACCCTCGCCGCCAAAGTCAGCCGGCAGCGCCGCCTGTTTGCGCGATTCGCTTCCGTCTGCGCGCTCGTTGCGCTTGCGTTGTTGCTGCTGCCTGCCGCCGCGCACGCCGACGGCTACTCCATGACCCAAACCTATATCGGTGCCACGGTCGAGGCCGATGGATCGCTGACCGTTGTCGAGGGACGCCAGTTTGATTTCGACGACGACATCAACGGCGTGTTTTGGGAGATCAATACGGGCACCAACCAGCAGGGCGGCACGGCGGGCGTTGACGTGCTGAGTGTCGAGGAAGAGGACACCGCGTTTAACAAAGTCGATAGCGCGAACAAGGGCGATTCTGGCGTCTACACGGTCGAGCAGGCCGGTGACGGCGTAAGGATTAAGGTGTTCAGCCCCCACGAGAGCGGCGACAGCGCGATCTATTACGTGAGCTACACCATGACCGGTGCGGTTATGAACTGGGCCGATACCGCCGAGCTTTACTGGAAATTCGTCGGCGACGGCTGGTCGGCGGACTCCGATGACGTCGAGATGGAAGTCTACTTTGCAAATGCCGCTGCCGGGACGGCTGCCGTCAAGGGCGATAACTTCCGCGCATGGGGCCACGGCCCGCTGACGGGCGACGTGTCGCTCGATGCGGACGAGCCCATGGTCACCTATACCATTCCCTGCGTGCATGAGGGCGAATTCGCCGAGGCACGCATCGCCTTCCCCAGCGACTGGGTGCCGCAGCTTGCCGTCTCGGGCGAAAAGCGCATGTCGACGATTCTGAGCGAAGAGAAGGAATGGGCCGACGAGGCTAACGCTCGCCGTGAGCACGCGCGTGCGGTTGCCGGCGCGATTGCCGTGGTGTGTGTTGTCGTGGCGGTTGCCTATACTGGTGTGATCGTGATGCTTAAGCTGCGCAGGCCCAAGCCCAAGCCGCTCTTCCAGGACGAGTACTTCCGCGATGTGCCCTCGGCCGACCATCCCGCTGTGCTTGCAGCTCTCATGAGCTGGAACGACGTGCCCGATCAGGCATATATCGCCACGCTTATGAAGCTCACCGACGACCGCGTGATCAAGCTGGAAGAAGCGACCGAGACCAAGAAGAAGGGTCTGCTCCGTCGCGAAAAAGAGGAGCAGACGTATCGCATCACAGTGACCGACGAGGCCTGGAAGGCTGCCAAGAAGGACGGCATCGATCGCGATGTGCTCAAGGTCTTCTTCGCCGGCGTTAAGCCCGATAAGGACGGAGTCCGTTCGCGCACGTTTAGCGAGCTGGAGGAGTACGCTAGCGAGCGCACCACATCTGTTGGCGACAAGCTCGAGGACTATCAGAGCACGGTTAAGGGCAAGCTGGAGGCGCGCGAGCTTATTGCATCGGATGGCACTATTGCGATGGTGGCCGGCCTGGTTCTCGGCATCATCATTGTCTTTGGCATCCTGGGCTCTCTGTTCTATACCGACTTTGCGGACGCCAACGTCGGTGCCGCTATGATCTCGATCCCCGTTACGATCGTGGGCTTTGTCCTGAGCTGCACCTTCCGCCGTTACACGCCGGAGGGCGCCGAGGTGGCGGCTCGCTGCAAGGCGCTCAAGCATTGGCTCGAGGATTTCACACGCCTAAAGGAAGCCGTCCCGGGCGATCTGGTGCTGTGGAACAAGCTGCTGGTGATGGGCGTTGCCCTGGGCGTTTCGAAAGAAGTGCTGCGACAGCTGGCCGAGGCCGTGCCTGCGGACCTGCGCAACAGCGATGATTTCTACGACAACTACCCCTGCTACTGGTGGTATTACCATCACTACGGCAACGAGTCTCCGCTCGATTCGTTCAACGATGTGTATCACGAGACCATCCGCGAGTTGGCTTCGAGCTCCGATAGCTCGAGTGGCGGCGGTGGTGGCGGCTTCTCGGGCGGCGGAGGCGGCGGCGTCGGCGGAGGCGGCGGCGGAACGTTCTAGCGAGCGCTTGCTTTGGGGTGGATCTTTCTGGGCGGTTGCCAGGGAAGATTCATCCCATTTTTGTGCATCGAAACGGGTCAAACTTTCCGCTGCGGACCTTCGCGCAAGGGGCAGTGGACAATAAATGCCAAATATGAGTACTGTTGCTGCGTTGGTCACATATGTTTGCACATAATAATGGGCTCCTAATGAGAGTACTTCTCGTTAGGAGTCCATTTTATTGAATATTTGGGGAGTTACGTCAGCTCGTGCAGCTGGTCGTCATGCCTATAAGCATCAAAAATGCCCCGAATCGCTACCACTAAAAAGGTAACATTACTCATATTTGATGTATTTTGACCACGGCTATCTACAAACCCCCTAGGCCACTCATTGGGGACAGACTTAAATGACTGGTTGTTGGGGATCAGTCATTGGGGACGTTCTTAAATGACTAGGTGTGGCTGCTTGGGCTAGGCTGTTAGGTCGAGTTCGTAGAGAAAGCTTTCGCGCGGCATGTCGTGACGACGCTCTTCGCGGTTGGCGCGGTGCGTGGCCGTGCGCTTAAAGCCGTGCAGCTCGTAGAACTTCCACGAGCAGTTGGAGTCGGTGTACAGGTGCGCCCTCGTCGCTCCAAGCGAGGACAGGTGCGAGACTGCGGCATCGAGCAGAACCGTGCCAACGCCCAGGCCATGGACATCGCGATCCACGGCAAGCAGCGTGACCTCGTTGTCGTGCGGCAACGGGCTGCTCTCGAGCAGGCGGTTGTTGGTTCGGATGGTTGCACGCACAAACGAGAGATACTCGGCGCAGGCATCAGGCTCCAGCTCACGCATCTGCGATAGCAGCGCGCGTTCGGTATCCATCCAATGTTCCTTAACGGTGGCGCCGGAGCTCTGTCCCGCACGCGCGAGCGAAATGCCACGCGCCTGACCGTCGATTACGGCAACCTGCGAAAACGTCGATGACGAAAGGCAATAGGCGAGGTCGCACGCGGCCTCAAGGCGGTTGTACTCATCGTTATCCGAATTGTTATGCCAAAGCTGCTGCAGAATCAGCGCGATGGCGTCGAAGTCTTCGGTATCAAACGGTCGGTAGAGAACCCGCGAGACCATGGTGCCTCTTTCTTTTGCGGATGCATATCGAGCACAGTTCTACCACGCTATTGGCATCTAATTATGGTGCCCCTGTGTTCCATGAACTCACCGTGCCCATCCCCTCCGCGCGCAAACTTTTTCTGCACATGCGCCCGTTGCGGGGTGCATCGATGCGCTCGATGCGCTACATTGAATCAGTATTTTCAATGCCGCTGCGCGAGCGCTACAGATCGACGTATCACCGACTCACAGAGCACGGCGGCGTACCAGACAGGAGGACTGCATGGGATCTGATGTGAAGATCGCACGCGCGTTGATCTCGGTTACCGATAAAACGGGTGTCGTCGATTTCGCACGGACGCTGGTCGATGACTTTGGCGTCGAGATCATCTCTACGGGCGGCACGGCTCGTGCCATCGAGGACGCGGGCGTTCCCGTAACCCCCATCGAGGAGTTCACGGGCTATCCCGAGATGATGGACGGCCGCGTTAAGACCCTGCACCCCAAGGTTCACGGCGCGCTGCTGGCCCGCCGCGATTCCGAGCAGCACATGCAGGAGGCCGCTCAGCACGGCATTAAGCTGATCGACTTGGTCGTCGTCAACCTGTACGAGTTCGAGAAGACCGTCGCCAACCCCGAGGTCACCTTTGCGGACGCCATCGAGCACATCGACATTGGCGGTCCCTCCATGCTGCGCTCCGCCGCTAAGAACGCTGCGAGCGTTACCGTCATCTCTGACCCGGCCGACTATGACGCTGTCCTTGCCGAGATGCGCGAGACCGGCGGCTGCACCACGCTTGCCACCCGTCGTCGCCTGCAGGTGAAGGTCTACCAGACTACCGCCGCCTACGATACGGCTATCTCCCGTTGGCTTGCCGCCCAGGCAAGCGACGTGGCGGACACCTCTGCCAAGCTCGAGATTTCGCTGGAAAAGGTCGACGACCTGCGCTATGGCGAGAACCCACAGCAGAAGGCCACGGTCTATCGTTTTGCCGAGGGCTGCGAGAACACCGCGAGCTCGCAGTTCCCGCTCGTGGGCTCCGAGCAGATCCAGGGCAAGCCGCTCAGCTACAACAACTATCTGGATGCCGACGCCGCTTGGAACCTGGTCCGCGAGTTCGACGAGCCGGCCTGCGTGATCCTCAAGCATCAGAACCCCTGCGGTTCCGCCGTTGCCGAGGACATCACGGCCGCCTACGACCGCGCTTTCGCCTGCGATCCCAAGAGCGCCTTCGGCGGCATCATCGCCTGCAACCGCGAGGTTCCCTTTGAGCTGGTTGAGCACTTCGCCGACCAGAACAAGCAGTTCGTCGAGGTCATCATCGCCCCGAGCTACACCGATGAGGCGCTCGAGCGCATGGCCAAGCGCCCCAACCTGCGCGTGCTGGCTACCGGCGGCGTGGACCACGGTGCCCAAGTGGAGCTGCGCTCCATCGACGGCGGCATGCTGGTGCAGGAGGTCGACCACGTGACCGAGGATCCCGCGACCTTTACGTTCCCCACCGACCGCAAGCCCACCGACGCCGAGATGGCCGAGCTCGAGTTTGCCTGGAAGGTCTGTAAGGGCGTCAAGTCCAACGCCATCTTGGTCTCCAAGGGTAAGGCCGGCATTGGCATGGGCCCGGGTCAGCCCAACCGCGTTGACTCCGCGCTGCTTGCCTGCGAGCGCGCCGAGGACTTCTGCGAGCGCGAGGGCGTGGAGAAGGGCGGCTTTGCTTGCGCAAGCGACGCGTTCTTCCCGTTCCGCGACAACGTCGACGTGCTTGCCGAACATGGTGTGACCTGCATCATCCAGCCCGGCGGCTCCAAACGCGACGACGAGAGCATCCAGGCCTGCAACGAGCATGGTATTGCGATGGTCTTCACCGGAGCTAGGCATTTTAGGCACTAGAGGCTTTCCCAAGCACCCGACCTTGCCCCTCAAACCGTCGCTTGCGTACATTTAGTACGCGGCGCTCCTCTTTCGGGGCAATCTCGGGCACTTGGAAAACCCTTAATGGGATGTTTCTCTATCCCATTAAACTGTTCGGTCGCCTGACCATATCGTCAAAATAATCTCTGCAAAAGACGGTCGCTCCGTTTGGAGGGCCGTCTTTTTGGTATAAGAGGACGGAATGACTAACACGAAAGGTACAACCATGCCCCAGATTGATGATGCCGAGTTGTTTGGCAATGCCGAGGATCAGCGTGCGTACGAGGACTTTTGCGCCAATCAGGAGGCGGTCGAGAAGTTCACGCTCGACAAGCCCGCGCTTATCTGCCGCTGGCGCATGTCCAACAAAAAGGTGCCCATGCTCAACCGTCACATCCGCGCGCTGTCCGAGCGTCTGGTGCAGGGCGAACCGCTTACCCATAACATGCTCAGTTGGGCCAAACAGCACGTTGAGTGGTCGCTTGCCGAGGGCGATTACACCGCGCGCGACGGCGTACTCATGCTGGTGATCGACATCAACGGCAACGCTGCCATGACGGTGGGGGAGTACGAGCCGCTAGCCGATACGTCGGCCAAGGCGCTGCGTGCCCGCTCCGCCGAGGCCCGCTCCGAGGCCGACGAGACCGGCGTGGCGCCCGAGCTACTTGCCGCCGTCAACGACGGGAGGCTTGCCTTTGTGGCGCCGGCGGACGAGTGCCTGTGCGGCACGGCGACCCTTATTGAGCAGCTGGCCCAGACCAAGGGCATCCCGGTCGCGCGCGTGGACATTCCCGCTCAGCTCAAGGGCGCGCTGTTCCTAGTGAGCGACGAGCACGGCGTGGTCCCCGCCGACGATACCGATGCCGCCGAGTCCGACGCCGCCACGGTCGCCTTCTTCGCCGAAGGCTACGAAAAGCTCCGCGCCCGCCGCTAAATGATTTTTCTGGGACGGGGATTATTTAATCATTTGATCCCCGCGCCCGCTGCGAGCGAGGGGCGATTCGAACGCTTTCGTTCGCGAACAGTTCTGTCATCTTAATGCCGCGCGAGGCGCGCACCGGCGACTTCGCGGCAATAATGGCAGTAAGACAACCAAGAGGGGGGAACGGAATCCATGGCGCTGATCTATATCGTTGAGGACGACGAGCCCATTCGTCGTGAGCTTGCCGATATCCTTGCCCGTGCCGGTTTTGAGGTCGAGGCCTGCGAGTCGTTCGAGCATGTCTCGCGTGACATCCTGGCCGCTGCACCCGACTTGGTACTGCTCGACCTGACGCTTCCCGTCAAAGACGGCCAGCATATCTGCCACGAAGTCCGCCGCGAATCCGAGGTTCCCATCATCGTCCTCACGTCGCGCACGACCGAGATCGACGAGGTCATGGCCATGACGCTCGGCGCGGACGACTTCGTTTCCAAGCCCTATAGCGCCCGCGTCCTCGTGGCGCGCATCAACGCGCTGATGCGCCGCACCACGGCGGCGGGCGAGCGCAGCACGCTCGTCCACAAGGGGCTGGAGCTCGACCTCGCCCGCTCCATGGTCACCAACACGCAAACCGGCACTAGCACCGAGCTCACCAAAAACGAGCTGCGTATCCTCTCGCTGCTTCTGAGCCGCGCGGGCAAGATCGTTTCGCGCTCGGCCATCATGCAGGACCTGTGGGACTCCGACGCCTTCGTGGACGACAATACGCTCACCGTCAACATCAACCGCCTGCGCACCACGCTCGAAAAAATCGGCATCAAGGGGTATTTGACCACGCATCGCGGCCAAGGCTATTCGGTCTAGGGGCCGGCTATGTCGTTTGGCAAGTTCTTTAAAGATGCACTGCTTCCCGTCGCCGTGTGGACGTGCGGCGTGCTGCTGAGCTACTTTGTGCTGACGGTCGCCGGCGCACCCGTTTCTATCGTGGTCGTGGCGGTTGGCGTGTCCTTTATCTTCGGTATGCTCGGCATCGTGATCGAGTACGCTCGCCGTCGCCGTTTTCTGCGTCAGTTGGAGCGCGCGGCAGAGGAGCTCGAGAGTCCCGCATGGGTGCAGGAGATGGTGCAATGCCCGACCTATGCCGAGGGCGAGCTCGAGTACGAGGTCTTGCGCCGGGTGGGCAAGGCGGCATGCGACGAGGTTGCCGAAGGCCGGCGTCAGACCGATGACTATCGCGACTATATCGAGAGCTGGGTCCACGAGGCCAAGCTGCCCCTGGCGGCGGCCCATCTGATTTTGGAAAACCTGGATGGCAGCGAAGACGACCTGTCGCGTGTGGATGACCTGGGTCGCGAGCTGGCTCGCGTGGAGCGCTATATCGACCAGGCGCTGTACTACGCGCGCTCGGAAGTCGTGGAGCGCGACTACCTGATTCGTCGCTGGGATCTCAAGACCTTGGTGACGGGCGCGATTAAAGCCAACGCGCGCGAGCTTATCGCGGCGCACGTGGCTCCGGTGTGCGAGAACCTCGACTTTGAGGTCTTTACCGACGAGAAGTGGCTCGAGTTTATTCTAGGCCAGCTTATTCAGAACAGCATCAAATATGCGCGCGAGGACGGCGCAAAGATCGTGTTTTCGGGCGCGTTGCTGGACGAGGGCCTGGCGAGCGAACGCATCGAGCTTACCGTCGCGGACAACGGCTGCGGCGTGAGCGCGGCCGACCTGCCGCGCGTGTTCGAGAAAGGTTTTACCGGCGACAACGGCCGCACCACCAAGCGCGCAACGGGCATCGGCCTCTACCTGGTGGCGCGCCTGTGCTCCAAGATGGGCATCGACGTCACCGCGGCATCCGAGCCCGGCGAAGGCTTCGTCGTAACATTCGCGTTTTCAACGAATAAGTTTCAATATTTCGAGTAACGCACGCGGCAGACGCCCACCCAAACAAAAACGTGCAGCCCAAACAAAACGTGCCACCCCAAACGGGGCGGCACGCTATCTTTTATCAGCCAACTCGCTGAAGTAAGGCTGCGAAGGCCGCGGGGCCGGGAGGGGTTTCCTAAGGGCACATCCCGCAGCCGCAACGCGGCGAGGACGTGCCCGTGGAAACCCCGCAGGCCCCGCGGCCGGTGGGAGCAACGCTACTTCACGACCAAAATGTCGCAGTCCGTATTGCGCAGCAGGAACGTCGAAATCGAACCCAGCAGCGCATACTTGATCGAGGACAGGCCGCGGGCGCCGCAGAGCACCAGGTCGGGCTTGACCACGTCGAGCATCTCGTCTTTGAGCGTCTCACGAATACGGCCGGCGCGAATCATGACTTCGACCTCGGGAATGTCGGGATTGGCCTTGGCCTCTTCGAGCTGCTTGGCGATGGAGTTCTTAAATGCCTCCTCTAGGCCGTTGACCAGATCGACCGGATAGGAACCGGCGCTCTCGAGCGCCGTGGAATCGATAACGTGGCCGATGATTAGCTTGGCGCCGTTGTTCGCGGCGACCTTGATGGCGCGTGCGAGCACAAAATCCTGCTGTTCAGTACCGTCGAGTGAAACAAATACCTTGGTGTAGCCCTCGTTCATGGTTTCCTCCTTGGTCTATCGCACGGGCACGGGGCTCGTGCATCGGGCGGGCGCGGGCGCGTTGGCCGCCGGACACTTTATCTTGTTGCAGTTATACCCAAGGATTTGGGTTTGACCGCTCGCAATTCTGTGAACGGGCGAGTTTTTTGGTAAGGGTAGGCGCAGGCGCGCCGCCAACGGTTGATAATAGGACATCGCCCGCACCGTCCGCAGAACAATATCGGCGGGTGTCTAACGAGGGGGTCCCTTTGGATATCATCGAGCTTTTAAAATCTGCCTTCATGGGCCTGGTCGAGGGCATCACCGAATGGCTGCCTGTTTCGTCGACCGGTCACATGATCTTGGTGGACGAGTTTGTCAAGATGAACGTGAGCGAGACGTTCTGGAACATGTTCCTGGTCGTGATTCAGCTTGGCGCCATTTTGGCCGTCTGTGTGCTGTTCTTCCATGAGCTCAATCCGTTCTCGCCCAGCAAGGGCAAGGAGGGCCGTCGCGACACCTGGGTGCTGTGGGGCAAGATTGTGCTCGGTTGCATTCCTGCGGCGGCGATCGGCCTGCCGCTCAACGACTGGATGGAGGAGCATTTCTACAATGCTCCCGTCGTGGCGCTGGCGCTCATTGTGTACGGCGTGCTGTTTATCGTGATCGAGAACTGGCGCGCAAACAAGCGCGAGGAAATGGCCGTTGCCGGTTCGTTTGGTTCGCGTGCTGTGGTGTCGGGTGGACGTCCCGCCGGTGCGCACTTTGCGGCGCCCGCCACGGCTACCGCTGAGGATGAGGACGATGACGAGAACCTGGACTTTGGCTCCATCGCCACGCTCGAGGACCTCAGCTGGAAGACTGCGCTGGGTATCGGCTGCTTCCAGGTGCTTTCGCTGGTGCCTGGTACATCTCGCTCCGGTTCTACCATCATCGGTGGCCTGCTTTTGGGCTGCACGCGCTCGGTGGCGTCTAAGTTCACGTTCTTCCTAGCTATCCCTGTCATGTTTGGCGCGAGTGCGCTCAAGCTGGTCAAGTACTTCATCAAGGGCGGCACGTTCGGCACCAACGAGATCGCCATCTTGGGCGTGGGCTGCGTTGTGGCCTTTGTGGTTTCGCTCATCGCCATCAAGTGGCTTATGGGCTTCGTCCGCCGTCACGACTTCAAGTGCTTCGGCGTCTACCGCATCATCTTGGGCATCGTGGTGCTCGCGTACTTCTTCGTCCTGGAGCCCATGCTCGGCCTGTAACTTGGTTGACGCTGCGCGGCGGCCAGAGCGACAACTTGTCATTCAAAGAGGGTGGCATGACCAAAAGGTCTATGCCGCCCTCTTTTCATGCCAATTTGTTCGCTCTGGCCGCCGCTCGCTACCGTTGCCATGACATCGGTGGCTCCGTGATTGGTGCATTGGGGGTCAGATTCCTTGCACCAACGTGGTGCAGACCAACCTGACCCCATTGCACCAAATCTGCCGGGGCGGGCCTGACGGTGGCGCACGGAGTCGCGGTGTGATTTGCGTCGGTGTCCGCGCGGCTCGGTATACTGGTACGGCTCAAACTATGGCGCTGCCCGCAGGCGCGCCGTCCGTCAGATGAGGAGTCGCCCATGACCCAGCCCCTGCCCTGGGAAAAGAATGCTGCGGTACCCGTGCCGCCCGCGCCGGAACCCGTGCCACTCGATGCATACACCGCCCCCGCTGCGCCGGAGCCCGAGCTCGTTCCGCTCGACATCTACGACGCTCCTGCGCCGGCACCCAAACCCGCCAAGCCGCTCGTCGACATCGACAGCCTTAATCCCGCCCAGCGCGAGGCGGTCCTGACCACCGAGGGCCCGTTGCTGGTGCTCGCCGGCGCCGGCTCGGGCAAGACCCGCGTCTTGACCTTCCGCATCGCACATATGCTCGGCGACTTGGGTGTTAAGCCTTGGCAGGTTCTTGCCATTACGTTTACCAACAAGGCTGCGGCAGAGATGCGCGAGCGTCTGACGGCACTCATCCCCAGCGGCACCCGTGGCATGTGGGTGTGCACCTTCCATGCCATGTGCGTGCGCATGCTGCGCGAGGACGCCGATCTGCTGGGCTACACCGGCCAGTTCACCATCTACGATGACGATGACTCAAAGCGCATGGTGCGTGACATTATGCAGGCGCTCGGCATCGAGCAAAAGCAGTTCCCCATCAACATGATCCGCAGCAAGATCAGCTCGGCCAAAAACGCCATGATCGGCCCCGAGGACATGCTCAAGAGCGCCGATAGCCCCAATGACAAAAAGGCCGCGCAGGTCTACCTGGAGCTGGAGCGCCGCCTGCGCGCCGCCAACGCGATGGACTTCGACGACCTGCTCGTGCGCACGCTCGAGCTGCTGCGCACCCGCCCCGAGGTGCTCGACAAGTATCAAGAGCGCTTCCGCTACATTAGCGTCGACGAGTATCAGGACACCAACCACGTCCAGTACGAGATCGCCAACCTGCTGGCCGCCAAGTACCAAAACCTTATGGTCGTGGGCGACGACGACCAGTCCATTTATAGCTGGCGTGGTGCCGACATCACCAACATCCTGGACTTTGAGCAGGACTTTAAAAACTGCAAGACCGTCAAGCTGGAGCAGAACTATCGCTCTACGGGTCATATCCTGAGCGCCGCCAACGCCGTGGTGCGCCACAACTCGCAGCGCAAGGACAAGCGCCTGTTTACGGCCGAGGGCGACGGCGAGAAGATCCAGGCCTTCCAGGCGAGCGACGAGCGCGACGAGGGCCGCTGGATTGCCGGCGAGATCGAGAAGCTGCATGCCAAGGGTACGAGCTACGACGATATCGCCGTGTTCTACCGCACCAACGCCCAGTCGCGTATCCTCGAAGATATGTTCCTGCGCGCGGGCGTGCCCTACAAGATCGTCGGCGGCACGCGATTCTTCGACCGCGCCGAGATCCGCGATGTCATGGCCTATCTCAAGATGATCGTGAACCCGGCCGACGAGATGAGCGTCAAGCGCGTCATCAACACGCCGCGCCGCGGCATCGGCTCCACTTCGATCCAAAAGATTGAGCAGCTGGCACGCGACAACCGTTGCTCGTTCTTCCAGGCCTGCGAGATCGCAACAGCCGAGACGGGCATGTTTAGTGCCAAGGTGCGCAACGGCCTGTCGAGTTTTGTGGCGCTGGTGCGCGAGGGCCGTCGCATGGACGGCGAGCTCAAGGATGTCGTCGAGATGATTGTCGACAAGACGGGCCTGCTGCAGGCGTTCCGCGCCGAGGGCACCATGGAGTCCGAGAGCCGCGCCGAGAACATCCAGGAATTCCTGGGCGTCGCTGCCGAATTTGAGGAGACGCACGAGGATATCGAGGGCACGCTCGAGAGCTTGGAAGAGCTGCGTGCAGCCGGTGTTGCCGATGTGCCTGTCAGTGCCGAGCCCGAGCCCGTCGTGGTGAGTGCGCCCGCGCCCGAGCCGGGGCCGTCCGCTCCGGCATCCTCGTTTGAGGCACTTGTCGGCGCTCGTGACGCCGCGGGCTCCAATCCGCTCGATAGCCTAGCCGCCCCGGCGCTCTCGCCGCAGGATGCCTTGGCCGCCGCCATCGCGGGCAACGCGTATGCCGTGCCAACAGAGCTACCGGCGGGCGCCGTGCATGCCGACGAGATCGAGCGCACCTACGGTCCGCTCACCTGTAAGGCACTGCCGGCACTCATGGAGTGGCTGGCCCTGCGCTCCGACTTGGATTCCCTGGCCGGCGAGACGCATGCCATTACCATGATGACCATCCACTCCGCCAAGGGCCTGGAGTTCCCGGCGGTGTTCGTGGCCGGCATGGAGGAGGGTATCTTCCCGCACGTGCACGACTTTGGCGGCAGCGATGACCCGGGCAAGCTCGAGGAGGAGCGTCGCCTGGCCTACGTTGCCATCACGCGTGCCCGTAAGCGCCTGTTCCTGACCTATGCGGCCACGCGTCGCACCTACGGCTCGACCTCTGCCAACCCGCGCTCTCGTTTCCTCAACGAGATTCCGTTTGAGGATATCGAGTTTAGCGGTATCGGTTCTGCCGGTTTTGAGGGCACGGGCTGGGAGAAGCGCGGCGACCGTCACGGCACCTTTGGCTCGGGCATGGGCTCGGATATGTATGGCGGCAAGGTGTTCGGTTCGCATACGCGCTCGACCGGCGGTTCCGGTTCGCGCGGCGGATCGAGCTTCGACGATTTCTTTGGTGGCAGCACCTATGGCACCGAGCGCCATCGCGGGGTTTCGCCCGACGCCGGCCGTGTTGCCTCGACCTTTGGTTCGGGCGCGCCGCGAGCTAAAAAGCCGTCGTCCAAGGTGTCGCCGACGGTGGAGCGCAAGGTCGATCGCGCCAGCGCGTCGCAGGACTTTGCCGCGGGCGATACCGTGAGCCACAAGACCTTTGGCACCGGTACCGTGATCTCGGTCGCCGGAGACATGATCGAGGTCCAGTTCGAAAAAACCGGCCAGACCAAAAAGCTTATGAAGGGCTTTGCGCCTATAGTGAAACTGACCTAGGCGGCTTTCCCAGGCACGGCACCTCGGCCTTCAATCGTCGGGCATGACCTCAAGGTCTATGCCCTCCTCTTTCAGGCCGATCTGCCGCACCTGGAAAACCCGTACATCCGGCTAGGCGGGCGTATAGGGCAACATCGCCTGCTCGGGCAGTCCTGCGCAAGGTGGAGAGCACATTAAGTGCTCTCCTTTGCGTGCGGAACTCGCGACCGACGTTGCCCTATACGCCCGCCCAGGTCCTCAGGTAGCGCAGCTTGCGATCGGCGCTCTGCTCGGTCGCTTTTTGGTCTGGAGAGCCGGGTGGGCTGAATAATTAGACATGGCAAGGGGCTCCCCCGTTGATGAGCGGGAGTGCCCCTTGTTGCGTTTGGGTTGTTACCTTGTGGTTTTGGTGATTGAACGTTTTATACTGTTCAGTATAATTTTAGATAGTAACTAAAACGTTAGTGAAATGAAAATGGTGATAGGGAGTGTTAATATCCTGTCCCCCGAAACGCATCTTCTCCTTAGAGCTCGCTATCGATCCAAGGCCGGTAGAGGTGCAGATTCCCCGTATGTATCTCGAGCGGTTTTCGCTTCATTTGGCGCAGCTTGGCACGTCTGAGCAAGGTGGCTTTATTGTTGCCGAGCCAAAAGAGCTGCCCAGTGTTATTTCGGCACGAAACATTGTTGATGCCGTGCGCAAGGTCGATGCTCGTCCGGTGGCAATTTGCTGGGATGCCATGGATTTGGGCTTTATGCATGCGCTGGCTTCGGAGGGAATTGCATATATTCGAGATGGGCAGAATACGTTTCTGCCGTTTATGGGTGCCTTCATTTCTGATGAGATACTGAACGCTCCCTCTGCAGCCCCGCTTTCACCCCAATCCCAGCGAGTCGTATTAAATTACATTGCAGGGCGATGGGTTGACTGTTCTGCCGGCGACCTGGCGCGCCTGTGTGGTAAAAGCGCGGCGAGCGTAAGCAACTATCTTTCAGAAATTGCCGCTATAGCTCCTGGATTGATTGTGCGGGATGGCAAAAAGCGTATATTGCACGACACCGGGTTGTCGACCGAGACGTTGCTAGACGGGTTTGAGGACTACCTTCGCTCGCCAGTTATAGAACGCATCCGGCTTAAGGAGGCAGTCGACAGGGTAGATTTGCGGGCCGTTGATGCGCTGCTTTCCGGCGTGTCTGCCCTTAGCTATATGTCCGACCTTGCTCATGATGGCTCTGCCCCAACCATTGCTCTCGAAAAGTATCAGCTAGAGGCCTTAAAAGAGCGTATGGGTGACAGATGGCTGGAGGCCCAGTGGTACGAATCGGCTGCTATCGAGATTGAGGTTTGGTCGTATCCCGTGGACGAGCCGTCCGATGTTAGCTTTGACACCGCGGGCCTGCAATGCGTTGACCCGTTTTCCTTATATGTTGCCTGCGCGAAAGCAGACTACAAAGACGACCGTCTGCTCGATGCGGTCGAACAGCTCAGGAGGACGATATGCCAAAAGTAAGGGGAATAGAGCGGTTTGCCGCTGCCATGAGCAATTGCGAGGGCGGCTATGTCCTTATTGGCGGAGGAGCCTGCAGCGTTCTATTTGACAGCGAAGGTGATTCATTTAGGGCTACCGAAGATTTGGATGTTGTTGTAATTGTTGATGGAAATAGCATCGAATTTGCCACTGCATTTTGGATATTTATCAAAATCGCTGGATACGAGATTGGAAAAGTCGGCGATGGAAAGTGTACTTACTATCGATTCCGTTTACCCGAAGGATCAAGGCAGGCCTTAGATTATCCCGGCCAAATCGAGTTGTTTGCCCGGCATCCAGACTTTACGCTTGAAGATGAAACGAGCGAAGTGGCTCCTCTATCCTTTGACGGAGCGATATCGAGTCTCTCTGCCATTATTCTCGATGATGGCTACTATGAGTTTATTCGTGATAACGCAACGAACGTAGGGGGCGTCACGTTGCTCGATGCACTCCATATCATTCCCCTTAAGATGCGTGCGCACATTGATATCAACAGAAGTTATGAGGAAGGACGTCGTTGCAATAGCATTGATCGACGAAAGCATCGTTCGGATGTTGCTCGGCTTGCTGGTTTGTTGCCGCCTTCGGCTCGTTTGGAGCTAACAGAGCAAATGAGGATTGACGCAGAGGATTTTTTTGCGGACTTTTCTTCTTATGTAGATCGGCAGACCAACCGTAAGGAAAGGACACGACTTCAGGACACGTTATCGTTTCTGGAGAGGGTCTATTTGTAGGCGTCGTGATTCGTTATATATGGCAAGGGGCTCTCCCGTTTGATGGGCGGGGGAGCCCCTTGTTGCTTTTTGATTGTCGTAACTAGCCAGAGGCTCGCCGGGACGGGCGCGGGGTTTGGCCGATCGCGAGTTCCGCACGAGCCGGAGAGCACTTAATGTGCTCTCCGTGCGAGCGGGACTGCCCGAGCAGGCGACCAATCCCCGCGCCCGTCCCGGCGAGCGCTCGGGGATCGATGACTTACAGGTGCGAGATGATCAGTTCCATCTTGCCTTCGAGGTCGATGGAGGTGACGGTGCTGGGGGCCAGGAGGTGGCTTCCCTTGTGGACGGGGTCGCCGCAGACGGTGCCTTCGCCGTCGATGACCGACAGGCACATGAAGGGCCAGCGCTGCTCGAGGGTCTTGCTGCCGTCGACGCGCACGCGATCGACGGTGTAGCAGGGGTTGGACTCGAGCTCGGTCACGCCGTCGACCTCGGGCGCGGCCACGGTGCCGTCGGTCGGCGCCTGAACATCAAAATCGATGCAGTCGAGGCTCTGCTCAATATGCAGCGGGCGCAGCTTGCCGTCGGTGCCGGGGCGGTCGTAGTCGTACAGGCGATAGGTCACATCGCTCGACTGCTGCGTCTCCAAAATGAGCGTACCGGTCTTAATAGCGTGCACGGTACCGGAGTCAATCTGGAAAAAGTCGCCCTTGTGAATCGGCAGCACGTTGAGCATGTCGTCCCAGCGGCCATCTTCGATCATCTGCGCTGCCTCGGCGCGGTCCTTGGCGCGCTGGCCGACGATGATCGTGGCACCGGGCTCGCAGTCCAGCACATACCAGCACTCGGTCTTGCCCAGGCTGCCGTTCTCGTGCTCGGCAGCGTACTCGTCGTTGGGGTGAATCTGGATCGAAAGGTCGTCCTTGGCGTCCAGAATCTTAATGAGCAGCGGGAACTCCTTGCCCTCGCAGTTGCCAAAGAGCTCACGGTGCTCGGCCCACAGCCACGACAGCGTGTGGCCGGCATACGGGCCCTCCGCAATCTGGCAGTCGCCGTTGGGATGGGCCGAGATGGCCCAGCACTCACCGATGGGACCCTCGGGAATGTCGTAACCAAATACGGTTTCGAGCTGGCGGCCGCCCCAGATCTTCTCGTGGAAGATCGGCGTCAGTTTAATCAAATCGGACATGTTCATACCCCCATGGTGTTGTGCGGTTGCCCACTCTAAACGAGCCATAACGAGCGCCCGCATGACTACAAAACTATGCCAACGTTACGTTGTGCAGCTCAAAGCGGTCACCAACGTTGCGCGAGATCGAATGCTCAAAGGCGGTGCCGCTATCCAAAAAGCCAATCTGGTTGAGCTCGAGCAGGGGAGAGCCGGGTTTGGTGTCCAGGCGCTCAGCCTCTTCCTCGGTTGCCGCTACGGCGCGAATGGTGCGGTGGAAGCTCGAAATCTTCAGCCCGCATTGCTCGCGGATGAAGCTGTAGACCGATCCATACAGGTCTTTCTTTTTAAGGCCCGGAATCAGCTCGAGGGGCATGTAGGTGTACTCGATAACGATGGGCTTCTCGTCGACCTGGCGCACGCGCACGATGTGATAGGCAAAGTCATCCTCGGCAATTCCCAGCTGAGTCGCAACCTCTGCCGGCGGATTGACAATCGAGAAATCGTAGACCACCGAGGTTACCTTCTCCCCGCGGTGCTCATACGAAAAGCCCTGGGCGCGGTCGTTCTTGCCCTGGAAAAACGCCTTGTCGGGAAGCCCCGCCGTGTCTTTAACGTAGGTGCCCGATCCGCGCCGGCTGGTAACAAGACCCTCTTCGGTGATCTGCTCGATAGCTCGTTTGACGGTGATTTTGGAAACGCTATAGAGCTCACAGAACTCAACGACGGTGGGTAGCTTGTCGCCCGGTTTAAGAGCGCCATCCTCGATGCTTCGACGGATATCTGCAGCTATCGCCTCGTATTTGGGAATCATGGAACCTCCTTTCCGACATATAAGAATACGCAAGTAAGTATAACCCACAACGAGGCACCCATATTACTTTTATATAAGAAGTCCGAGAAAGAAAAAACAAAAAGACGCTTTACTTTAGAAATTAGAGCGCTATAGTTGTACGCAACGAACGGAACCCTGCCGCCGGCAGGGCCGACCGTTTGGGGACGGTTTTGTTTTGGCGGGCTGGATATCTGGATAACCGGTGCGCGCCCGCGCCGGATAACTTGCCAAAGCAAACCCGTCTCCAACCGAAAGCTCTAGACACGAAAGCGAGGACTTTGATGGCTCAGTATCAGCTGCCCCGTGACTTCTTCTTTGGCGCCGCTATGTCCGGCCCGCAGACTGAGGGTCAGTGGAACCAGGGCGGCAAGCTCGAGAACCTGTGGGATACCTGGTCCATCCAGGATCTGGATTCGTTCTATAACCGCGTTGGCTCTTATGCTGGCAATGACTTTATGGCTAAATACCAGGAGGACCTTCGCATTTTGAAGGACTTGGGCCTGGATACCTACCGCACCTCCATCCAGTGGAGTCGCCTGCTCGATGCTAACGGCAACCTCAATGAGGAGGGCGCCGCGTGGTATCACGAGCTGTTCCGTGCCTCTCGCGAGGCCGGCCTGGAGCCGTTCGTCAACCTGTACCACTTTGACATGCCCACCTACCTCTTTGACCGTGGTGGTTGGGAGAGCCGTGAGGTCGTCGAGGCGTACGCTCATTACGCCGACGTTGCCTTCCGCGAGTTTGGCCAGGAGATCAAGTACTGGTTCACCTTTAACGAGCCCATCGTCGAGCCCGAGCAGCGCTATCAGGAGGGCGTGTGGTACCCGCAGCTCCATGACTATAACCGCGCCCGCACCGTGCAGTATCACATCTCGCTGGCGCACGCGCTGGCCGTGGCCAACTATCGTAAGGCCTATGACGAGGGCGCTATTCGCGCCGATGCCAAGATCGGCATGATCAACTGCTTTACCCCGGTCTACACCAAGCAGAACCCCAGCGAGGCAGACCTCGAGGCCGTGCGTATGACCAGCGGCATCAACAATCGCTGGTGGCTCGACCTTATTACCAAGGGCGAGCTTCCCGCCGACGTGCTCGACAGCCTGGCCGAGGGCGGCGTTAAGCTCCCGTTCCGTGCCGGCGACCAAGAGATTCTCAAGCAGGGTGTTGTCGACTGGCTCGGCTGCAACTACTACCACCCCACGCGTGTTCAGGCGCCGGCGAGCAAGGTCGACCAGTACGGCCTGCCGCACTTTGCCGACGAGTACGTATGGCCCGACGCCGTTATGAACGAGAGCCGCGGCTGGGAAATCTACCCGCAGGGCCTCTACGACTTTGGCATGGACTGCGCTAAGAACTACCCCGATCTTGAGTGGTTTGTATCCGAGAACGGTATCGGCATCATGGACGAATACAAGAACCGTGACGCCGAAGGAACCATCCAGGATGACTACCGCGTCGACTTTGTGCGCCAGCACCTGGAGTGGGTCGCCAAGGCAATCGCCGAGGGCGCCAAATGCCGCGGATACCATTACTGGGCCGTCATCGATAACTGGTCTTGGGCCAATGCCTTTAAGAACCGTTACGGCTTTGTCGAGGTCGACCTCATGGACGGCTACAAGCGCCGCCTTAAGAAGTCGGCGGCCTGGCTCAAACAGGTCGCCACGACCCACGTGGTTGATTAGCGACCGGGCGAACGCCCAGACCGCGCGCCGCCGCGCGCAAAACATGGCACATCTGGTGGCAGAGGGCGACAGACCACCGTGCGCATAGGAAAAGGCCGGATTTGAAAGTTAGGAGCAATCATGGCCAGTGACAACGGAAAGAGCTTCCTCGACAAGTTTGCCGAGGTCTCTGCGAAGGTGGGAAACCAGGTTCACCTGCGTTCCCTGCGCGATGCCTTCGCGACCATCACGCCGCTCTATATCCTTGCGGGTATCGCGGTTCTTATTAACAACGTCGTGTTCCCCCTGTTCCCGCTCGATGCAGCGGGCCTTGCCAACCTTCAGACCTGGGGTTCGGCAATTACGCTGGGCACCCTCAACGTCTCTGCCATTATCTTGGCCGGATTGATTGGCTACAGCCTCGCTAAGAACGAGCGCTTCGATAACCCGCTTGCCTGCGTGGTCGTCGCCATCTCTGCTTTCGTCATCATGATGCCGCAGCAGATCACCGCCACGCTTGCCGCCACGAGCCCGCTGCTCACCGACAAGATCACCTCTGCCGAGGTCACGGGCGCCCTTTCGACTGCCAACACCGGCACCAACGGCCTGTTCGCGGCTATCATCATCGCCCTGCTCTCCGTCACGCTCTTCATTAAGATTTCCGGCGTCGAGAAGCTTAAGGTCAAGCTGGGCGAGGGTGTGCCTCCCGCGGTCTCCAACTCCTTTAACGTCATGATCCCGATGCTGCTCAACCTCTCGATCTTCGCCATTGCCGCGGCTCTGCTCGCCGTGTTTGCCGGCACCGATCTGTGCACCATCATCTCCACGTGCATTTCCAACCCGCTCAAGAGCATCATGAACGCCGGTCCGTGGGCTGTTATCCTCATCTACACTCTTGCGAACCTGCTGTTCTGCGTCGGCATTCACCAGTCCACCATCTCTGGCGCTACCGTCGAGCCGATCCTGACCATGCTCATCGTCGACAACATGGCTACCTTTGCCGCCGGCGGCACCATCCAGCCCGATCACTACATGAACATGCAGATCGTCAACAGCTTCGCCCTTATCGGCGGCTCGGGCTGCACCCTCATGCTCCTGCTCGATACCTTCCTGTTCTCTAAGAACAAGGCTTCCAAGACCGTTGCCAAGATGGCTATCGTTCCTGGCTTGTTTAACATCAACGAGCCGGTCATCTACGGTTACCCCGTCGTGTACAACCTGCCGCTCATGATTCCGTTCGTGCTTCTTCCCGACCTGTTCATCGGCATCACCTATGGCCTGACCTGCGCGGGCATCATCAGTCCCTGCATCGCCCAGGTGCCTTGGACCATGCCTCCCGTCATTAACGCCCTGCTTGCCACGGGCTTTGACTGGCGCGCCGGCGTGTGGCAGGCCCTCGAGCTTGTCATCGGCATGGCTGTCTACCTGCCTTTTATGAGGATCTCCGAGAAGGCCATCGCCAAGCAGGAGGCCCTTGCCGAGCAGAACGCCTAAACGGTTCGTTTTCCCTTCCACCGTTGCGGGCACCGGTACGCGGTGCCGATGCCCGCGGCTCTCCTCTTGTGTGAAGACGCAGGGGGTGGGTACAGTAGCCGCAAGGAATAAAACCAGTTGTCGTCTGCGCGCCGCGCAGTTATAAGGAGGAAACCATGAAGAAGATCATGCTCTGCTGCAATGCCGGTATGTCCACGAGCCTGCTGGTCCAGAAGATGCAGTCCGAGGTCGCAAGCCGTGGTCTGGACATCGAGGTCGAGGCCCGTCCTATGAACGAGGCTCACGATCACCTGGACGAGTGCGATATCTTGCTGCTCGGCCCGCAGATTGGCTACACCAAGGGCGATTTTGAGAAGGAGGCCGCTGGCCGCTTCCCGGTTGAGGTCATCAACATGGTCGACTACGGCCGCATGAACGCTGCTGGCATCATCGACCACTGCGTCAGCGTGATGGGCTAGGTGCAGCGCATGGAGGATATGAACGAGCTGCAGATGACCTGCTTCGAGATCATCAGTTTCGTCGGAACCGCCAAGAGCATGTACATCAATGCCGTGCAAAAGGCCAAGGAGGGCGATTTTGACGCCGCCGAGGAGCTTATTAAGCAGGGCGACGAGGCTTACAACGGTGGCCACGATGTCCATATGGGGCTCCTTAAAAAGGAGGCCAACGGCGAGCGTAACGGCGAGGCCCCGCTGATTCTGCTGCATGCCGAGGACCAGATGGCCGGCACCGAGACCATGCGCGTCATGGCGACGGAGCTCATCGAGGTCCACAAGCTGCTGCAGGCGCTTAAGGCCTAGTCGGCGTTATCGCCGCGATGGACCGCGGTCCAACAGACAACACAGTCCCTTTGACGGGCGCCGGGAGTCTCCGCCTCCCGGCGCCCTTATATTTGGCGAAGGCCCTGCGCGACCTTTTGAGCGGTCGTTTGCGTTTTCCCAGATAAAACCTGCCAAAACAAACCTGTCCCTTTTTGGCAGGTTTTTGTCTTGGGAGCGGTACCATACAGGCAATGTTTAAACGAGAAAGGTGGGCTCCCATGGAACCTAAGCAGTACTATATCGGCATCGACGTCGGCGGCACTTCGGTTAAGGAGGGCCTGTTCGACGAGGACGGCAACCTGCTTGCCAAGGCCAGCGTGCCCACGCCTCCCATCGTTGATGCTGCGGGCTTTGCCGCGGTGACCGAGGCTATCGACCAGGTGGTCGCCAAGGCGCAGATCCCGCGTGCCTTTGTGGCGGGCATTGGCCTGGCCGTTCCGTGCCCCATTCCGGCTTCGGGCGATGCCAAGGTCAAGGCCAACATTGCCATCAACCTGCCCGAGCTTAGGATCGCCATCCAGGAGCACTGCCCCGACGCGGTCGTTAAGTACGAGAACGATGCCAACGCCGCTGCCATGGGCGAGGCCTGGCTCGGTTCTGCCAAGGGCGTGCAGAACGTGGTGATGGTCACCATCGGTACCGGCGTGGGCGGCGGCGTTATCGTCAACGGCGACGTGGTGTCGGGCGTTGTGGGCGCCGGCGGCGAGATTGGCCACATGTGCCTGAACCCCGAAGAGGAGCGCACCTGCGGCTGCGGCGGCCATGGCCACCTGGAGCAGTATTCCAGCGCCACCGGCGTGGTGAGCAACTACCTTGCCGAGTGCAAGAAGGCAGGCGTCGAGCCCATCGAGCTCACCGGGCCTTCTGATTCCAAGGACGTGTTCCAGGCCTGCCGCGAGGGTGACAAGCTCGCGCTGGCAGCTGCCGATACCATGGCCGACTATCTCGGCCGCGCCCTGGCGCTTATTGCCAACGTGGTCGATCCCGAGATGTTCCTGATCGGCGGCGGTGCTTCCGCTTCGGCCGATGTCTACCTCGACAAGGTTCGCGAGCACTTTAAGCAGTACGCGCTTTCCGCCTCGCGCGAGACGCCCATTAAGGTCGCTTCGCTCGGCAACGACGCCGGCATCATCGGTGCCGCCTACGTAGCCCTGCGCGCCGCCGGCAAATAGCTGGTGCAAGGGGGCCAGGTTACTTTGCACCAACATGGTGCAAAAGGGACAGCCTTGGCCTCCATGCCTGCCCCAAAATATGCCGTGCTCCTTCCGTCTGCGAAGGCTCGGCATCGGCGTGCTACCATAGCTACGTCCAAGTACACATATCAAGTGGAGGATATCCATGGCAAACGTTCTTGTCTTTGGTCACCAGAACCCCGATAACGACGCCATCATGAGCGCCGTCGTCCTGTCCCAGCTGCTTAACCAGGTTGAGTATGCCGGCAATACCTACGAGGCCTGCGCCCTTGGTCAGCTTCCGGCCGAGTCCGCCAAGTTGCTCGCCGACGCCGGCATTGCCGAGCCCCGCGTGATTGATTCCGTCGAGGCCGGTCAGCTCGTCGTCCTCACCGACCACAACGAGTCTGCCCAGTCCGTCGCCGGCCTTAAGGACGCCACGGTCTTTGGTGTTGTCGATCATCACCGCATCGGCGACTTCGAGACCGCCGGCCCGCTGCACTACATCTGCCTGCCCTGGGGCTCCAGCTGCACCATCGTCACCAAGCTCGCCGGCGTGCTCGGCGTTGAGCTTTCCGACGTTCAGGCCAAGCTGCTGCTCTCGGCCATGATGACCGATACGCTCATGCTCAAGAGCCCCACCACCACCGATGTCGATCGTGCCGTCGCCGCCAAGCTCGGTGAGCAGGTGGGCGTCGACCCGGTCAAGTTTGGCATGGAGGTCTTCCTCACCCGTCCGTCCGGCTCCTTCACCGCAGCCCAGATGGTTGGCAACGACATCAAGATGTTCGAGTCCGCTGGCAAGAAGCTGCTCATCGGCCAGTACGAGACTGTCGACAAGAGCCGTGCGCTTGGCATGATTGACGAGATCCGCGAGGCCATGCGCGCCTATGCCGCCGAGAAGGGTGCCGATGGCATTGTCCTGTGCATCACCGACATCATGGAGGAGGGCTCGCAGGTCCTGCTCGAGGGCGAGACCGAGGCCGCTCAGAAGGGCCTGGGCATTGCCGACGAGCACGACGGCATCTGGATGCCGGGTGTCCTCTCCCGTAAGAAGCAGGTCGCTGCCCCCATCATGGCCGCCTGCTAGGTTTAGTTGACCAAACGCCACGACCGGATCGCGGACGTCCCGCGCTCCGGTCGTTTTTTGTGCACGGCGCCGCGTCGTCTCTTGGACAGGCGTGCCCGTGCCGTTGAGCAAATAATGTTCAACCTGTGGTTCCGCTTTTCGGCCACGCCTGCGTGCTTGTCGTGCAGGGTAGGCTAGATGCAAGCGTAATACGTTAGAGCGCGGCGCCGCCACTTGGGCGGGCCGTGCTTTTTTAAGACGGGAGCTTTCCCGTGAAAGGAGCCGCCCATGGCAGCAACTGAGCAGCTGTTCAACGTTCGTGAGCGCAAGCGCTTTGAACGTCACGACATCTGGGAGCGCATCGCCGAGAACGGTACGATTTCCGCCGCCGTCATGGTCTTCGCCGCCATCGCCGCCGTCATTTGCGCCAATACCGATGCCTACGAGGCCATCCATCACTTTTTGGAGACCCCGCTGTATGTGGGTCTGGGCAACCTTACGGCCGGTCTCACCGTTGAGCTTTTCGTCAACGACTTCCTCATGGCGATTTTCTTTTTGTTGGTGGGCATCGAGCTTAAGTACGAGATGACGGTCGGTGAGCTCAAGAATCCGCGTCAGGCCATGCTTCCCATGCTGGCGGCCGTGGGCGGCGTTGTCGTTCCCGCCTGCATCTACCTGATCTTTAACCATGCCGGCGCCCGCAACGGTTGGGCCATCCCCATGGCAACCGATATTGCCTTTGCGCTGGGCGTGCTGTCGCTTTTGGGCAATCGCGTGCCCAACGGCGTGCGCGTGTTCTTCTCGACGCTCGCCATCGCCGACGACCTCATCTCCATCGCCGCCATCGCCATCTTCTACGGTCAGAGCCCCAATCCGTTTTGGTTGGGCGCCGCCGCGCTTGTGACCTGCGCGCTCGTGTGGCTCAACAAGACGCAGCACTACCGCCTTGCCCCGTATTCGGTACTGGGTCTGCTGTTGTGGTTTTGCATGTTCAAGAGCGGCGTGCACGCTACGCTTGCTGGCGTCATCTTGGCCTTTACCATCCCGGCCAAGTGCGGTGTCAAGCTCGATAGCCTCACCGATTGGCTGGGCGAGTGCCTGCCGCTGCTCGATGATCGCTACGACGACGAGGCGCACATCCTGGGCCAGCATGACTTTACCGTCTCGACCACCAAGGTCGAGCGCGTCATGCACCGCGTAACCCCGCCGCTCATCCGCATGGAGCGTCTGATCTCCACGCCGGTCAACTTCGTGATCCTGCCGATCTTTGCGTTCGTGAACGCGCAGGTTCGCCTGGTGGGCGTGGACATGAGCACGCTGCTCACCGACCCGGTGACGCTCGGCGTGTACTTTGGCATGCTGCTGGGCAAGCCGATCGGTATCTTTGGCATGACGTTTGCCCTGGTTAAACTCAAGATTTCCGAGTTGCCGCATAATGTCAACTGGCACATGATCGCCGGTGTGGGCATTTTGGGCGGTATCGGCTTTACCATGTCGATCCTCATCAGCGGCCTCGCCTTCCCGACGGCCCAGTTTGAGGTTCTTGCAGCCAAGGCCGCTATTCTCGCCGGTTCGGTCACCGCAGCCGTGCTCGGCATGATCTACATGAGCGTGGTCTGCAAGCATCCCTCGCCCAAAGACGAGTAAGAGCGCGAAAACCGGCTCCAGAACCGATTCGGGCGCGTTCAAAATGCGGATTCGGGCGGTGCTTGCCGCCTGCCAGACACGCCAGTGGTCAAAAAACGCCGTTTGTGAGTACTGTCACAAACGGCGTATCATTTTAGGTGCGGAAAATAATGAACAAAGTTATAAGAACTGTACGCTAATGAGTGACCATCGACTTCCAATTTGGCGCTAGCTGACGGTGATTAGGAAGTTTCAAGTCGAGTTTTGCCGATTTCGACCAAGAATCGCTGCTACTAAAAAGGTAACAGTACTCATATTTGCCCTTTTTTGGCCACAAGCCCTAAAACAAGCCTCGCCAAGGTCGGGAAGCGGGCCAAATCGCCGGCCTCGAGGCTTATTCCACCGTTCCGTAGACGGCGCCCCAGCCGTGGGCGGCCAAGGCGGAGTTGAGCTGGTCGCAAAGTGACTGGCGGTCGTAGTAGCCGGGCGGCAAAAGGTTCACGATCTCCATGAGGTCGGGCGCCAGGTCCAAGATTTCGGCCTGTACGATCAGATCCAGGCGGTCGATGGCGTGGCGGTCGTAAAACAGTCCGTCGACCAGGCGCTGCAAGTCGCCGAATTCCTCGGCCTGAAACGATCCGTACTCCATAGTGCCTCCTTGGGCGCCCCACGCCGGCATGCGCGGCGATTCGTAATTGATTGCGATGAACTTAATCTATCACGGCTTCATAACGTTGCGGCGGTGGCGGTCTATACTTAGACGAACTGCAACGTACCGCTTCGCGAAAGGTCGCACCCATGCAGACGATCTACCAGAAGATGGAAACCACCGAACTCGATACCGCCATCGAGGCGCTCAAGACCGAGGTCGCCGAGGTCAAGGCCAAGGGCCTGGCGCTCGACATGGCCCGCGGCAAGCCGTCGCCCTCCCAGGTGGACATCTCGCGCCCCATGCTCGATATCCTCAATGCCGACGCCGATCTGCACGACGGCAACGTCGATTGTTCCAACTACGGCTGCTTTGAGGGCATTCCCTCGGCACGCAAGCTGGCGGGGGAGTTCCTGGGCTGCCCCGCCGAGCAGACGCTTGTGCTGGGTTCGTCGAGCCTTTTGATCGAGCATGACATCGCCGGCATGTTCTGGCGTTGTGGCTCGTGCGGCAGCGAGCCCTGGGACGCCTACGAGGCCGCGCACGACGGCAAGAAGGTCAAGTTCCTGTGCCCCGTTCCCGGCTACGATCGCCACTTTGGCATCACCGCCGACTTGGGTATCGAGAACGTCCCCGTCGCGATGACCGACAACGGCCCCGACATGGACGAGGTCGAGCGCCTCGTTGCCGCCGACGATTCCATCAAGGGTATCTGGTGCGTGCCCAAGTATTCCAACCCCACGGGCATCACCTTTAGCGAGGACACCGTGCGCCGCCTGGTTGAGATGCCCACGGCCGCGCCCGATTTCCGCATCTTCTGGGACAACGCCTACTGCGTGCACGACCTGTACGACGAGACCGACGAGCTCGCAAACATCTTTGACCTCGCTCGCGCGGCGGGCACCGAGGATCGCGTGGTGGCCTTTGCCTCGACGTCCAAGATCACCTTCCCGGGCGCCGGCATCGGCTTTATCGGTGCGAGCCCCGCGGTTATCGCCGAGTTCTCCAAGCGCCTGAAGGCCGGTCTCATCAGCGCCGACAAGCTCAACCAGCTGCGTCACGTGCGTTTCCTTCCCACCATCGAGGCGGTCAAGGAGCACATGAAAAAGCATGCCGAGTTCCTGCGCCCGCGCTTTGAGGCCGTTGAGCGTAAACTCACCGAGGGCTTGGGTAACACGGGTTGCGCCACTTGGACTCATCCCCATGGCGGCTACTTTGTGAGTTTCGATGGCCCCGAGGGCTCGGCCCAGAAGGTCGCCGCGCTTTGTGCCGACCTGGGCGTCAAGCTCACGCCGGCTGGTGCCACCTGGCCTTATGGCAAGGATCCGCGCGACACCAACATCCGCATCGCGCCGAGCTATCCCACGGTCGAGGACCTGGAGGCTGCGCTCGATGTGCTGGTGCTGGCTGTCAAGCTCGTCGCTGCCGAGCTTGCGCGTGCCGAGCGCGCCTAACGCGTAGGGCCCCGCAAGTCCGCGCCTAGTACTATCCGCACTTTCGATACGTAAAGGAGCGTATACATGGATTTGGGTATTTCCACCAACCCCACGCCAGAGCTCTACACCATTAAGGTGACCGGTGAGATCGATATCTCTAACGCCGATAGCCTGCGCAATGCCATCGACCTGGCGCTCGAGCAGCCCACTGAGGCCGTTGAGCTCGATTTTGCCCAGGTGAGCTACATCGATTCGACGGGCATTGGCGTGCTTGTGGGCGCCGCACACCACGCAGCTGATCATGGTAAGCGTTTTAGCTGCGTCAACGTGCAGCCCCCGGTGATGCGCGTGGTTCAGCTGTTGGGCGTCGACCAGGAGATTTCGATCACCGCTGCATAATCTTTGCCCCCAAAAGGGCGTGCCGTTTGGCATATGTTTGTGATGCGCTCGGACGTTTTGGCGTCCGGGCGCTATACTTGACCGAATGAATAGACGAGTTCCGGCCGAATGGCGCGGTGCGGGCTCGACTCACATCGAGCCTTGGAGGTATGTGTGTTTGGTATTGGAGAGGGTGAGCTCGCGATCATCGTGGTCTTCGGCTTTTTGCTGTTTGGCCCGGATAAGCTCCCGCAGATGGGCCGCACGATCGGCCGTGCCATCCGTCAGTTCCGCGAGACGCAGGAAAAGATGACGGCCGTTGTTCAGTCCGAGATTATCGATCCGGTGAGCGAGGCCGCGTCGGCCCCGGTCAAGCCCAAGAAGACTGCTGCGACCGACGACGATTCCGATGTGGACGAGGATGCCGCCGAGACGGCAGCGCCCGCCAAGAAGGAGACCTTTGCCGAGCGTCGCGCCCGTCTTGCTGCCGAGAAGGCCGCAAGCGAGGGTGCTGCTGAGGGCGAAGGCGCTGTTGATGAGGCCGAGGGTACAGAGCCTGCTGCTGCCGTCGAGCCCGAGCCTGCTGCAGAGCCCGAGCCCGAGCCGGCAGAGCCCACGACGGCTGACCTCTACGCCCGTCGTCCCCGCAAGCGCAAGGCCGTCGTCGACCAGCTCGCTCGCGAGCTCGAGGTCGAGGACGATGCCGAGGCTGCTGCCGCCGACGCCCCGAAGGGAGGCGATGAGTAATGCCGATCGGACCTGCGCGCATGCCGCTCTTCGATCACCTGGGAGAGCTCCGTCGCCGCCTGACCATCGTGGTCGTTTCGGTGTTTGCCGCCGCCATCGTGCTGTACTTTGCCACGCCCGTGGTGCTCGATATTCTTGAGGACCCCATCCGCTCCTTTGTGCCGGACGGTAAGTTTTACATCACCACCACGCTCGGCGGCTTTGGCCTGCGCTTCTCGCTTGCCATCAAGATGGCCGTGGTCATGTGCACGCCCATGATCATCTGGCAGATTCTGGCATTTTTCCTGCCGGCACTGCGCCCCAACGAGCGCAAGTGGGTTGTGCCCACGGTGCTCGCCTCGACGGTGCTGTTCTTCCTGGGTGCCATCTTCTGCTACTTCATCATCATCCCGGCGGGCTTTGAGTGGCTCATCGGCGAGACCTCGGCTGTCGCTACGGCGTTGCCCGATCTGGAGAACTACGTCAACATGGAGCTGCTCTTTATGATCGGCTTTGGTGTGGCGTTTGAGCTGCCGCTCATCATCTTCTACCTGTCCGTTTTCCACATCGTGTCCTATGCGGCCTTCCGCAGCGCCTGGCGCTACGTGTACGTAGGCCTGCTCGTGGGTTCGGCTGTGATTACGCCCGACGGCTCGCCCGTTACGCTGGGTCTCATGTATGGCGCCCTGCTCTCGCTCTACGAGATTTCGCTCGCCATCGCTCGCGTGGTCATTACCGCGCGCGAGGGCAAGGAGGGCCTGTTCGTGAGCCGTCTGGACCTGTTCTCGGACGACGAGGACGACGAGGAGTAAATCGGTATGCACGAGGTTGGCATTGTCAACGGCATACTCGATACAGTGATTCGCGCGGCGCGTGGGGCGGGGGCCTCGCGCGCCGTTTTGGTAACGCTTCGTATCGGGGATATGACCGAGGTCGTGCGCGAGGCACTCGACTTTGCGTGGGAGACGTTTCGCGATGAGGACCCGCTCACGCGCGGCTGCGAGCTTGCCGTGGAGGAGGTCCATCCACAAAGCGAGTGCCTGGACTGCGGCGAGGTCTTTGAGCACGACCGTTTCCATTGTCGCTGCCCCCAGTGTGGCGGCGCCAACGTGCGCCTGCTGCACGGCCGCGAGCTCGATATCGCAAGTATCGAAATCGAAACCCCCGACGATTAGCCCGCTAGCCATCTAATGATGGGGTATAAAGGGGCCAAAGTAAGGAGCGCTAAGTATGGCCGAGAAAACGATTGATATCGCGTCGCCGATCCTGTCGCGCAACGAGCGCCTGGCAGATCAGCTGCGTCAGCGATTTAATGAGGCAGGCACCTACGTGATCAATGTGCTGTCGAGCCCCGGCTCGGGTAAGACCACCACGATTCTGGGCACCAACGAGCGCCTGCGTGACAAGGCCGGCCTACGCTGTGCCGTCATCGAGGGCGATATCGCCTCGGATGTCGACGCCATCACCATGAAGGAAGCCGGCATGCCCGCCATCCAGATCAACACGGGCGGTCTGTGCCACCTCGAGGGCAACATGATCATGGAGGCTGTCGATGCCTTCGACCAGGCTGTGGGTCTGGAGAACATCGACGTCATCTTTATCGAAAACGTGGGTAACCTGGTCTGCCCGGTCGACTTTGACCTGGGCGAGAACCTGTCCATCATGATTCTCTCGGTGCCCGAGGGCGACGACAAGCCCATCAAGTATCCGGGCATCTTCCAGCACGCCGGCGCGCAGCTGCTCAACAAGGTCGACGTGGCCCCGGCTTTCGATTTTGACATGGATAGGTATACTAAGACACTCGATGACCTCAATCCGCAAGCGCCGCGGTTTGCCGTGAGCGCGCGCAAGGGCGAGGGCATGGATGCCTGGTGCGATTGGCTCATCGGGCAGATTGAGCAAGCAAGGGCGTAAGTCGGCCGCCATACGGGCGGGCGTAGCCGCAGAGATACGAGATAGGAGCCTCTTTTGAAGCTCATCATCGCCGAGAAAAACGATGCCGCGCGTCAAATCGCCGAGCGGCTGTCCACGGGTAAGCCCAAAAAGGACAAGGTGTACAACACCGCCATCTACCGTTTTGAGTGGAAGGGCGAGGAGTGCGTGACCATCGGCCTTGCCGGTCACATCCTGGCACCCGATTTTTGCGACAGTGTGCTGTTCGATAAAAAGCTGGGTTGGTATTCGGTCACCGAGGACGGCGAGATGTTGCCGGCCGATATGCCCGATGGCCTGGCCCGCCCGCCGTACGACACCAAGCGCAAGCCGTTCCTTGCCGATGGTATCTCCATCAAGGGCTGGAAGCTTGAGAGCCTGCCTTACCTTACCTGGGCGCCCGTCATTAAGCTGCCGGCCGAGAAGGAGCTCATTCGTTCGCTCAAGAACCTTGCCAAGAAGTCCGACAGCGTCATCATCGCCACGGACTTCGATCGCGAGGGTGAGCTGATCGGCTCGGACGCCCTCAACAAGGTGCGCGAGGTCGCGCCGGACTTGCCGGTCGCCCGCGCTCAGTATTCTTCGTTTACCAAGGCCGAGATTACGCAGGCCTTCGATAATCTTGTCTCGCTCGACCAGAATCTGGCCGACGCCGGCGAGAGCCGCCAGCACATCGACCTCATTTGGGGTGCGGTGCTCACGCGCTACCTGACGCTCGCCAAGTTTGGCGGCTTTGGCAACGTGCGCTCCGCCGGCCGCGTGCAGACGCCGACGCTTGCCCTGGTGGTCGAGCGCGAGCGCGAGCGCATGGCGTTTGTGCCCGAGGACTATTGGCAGATTCGCGGCATGGGTGCCGCTCAGGGTGCTGCCGAGGATGACCGCTTTAAGATTGCGCACAAGACGGCACGTTTTACCGATAAAGATGCTGCCGAGACGGCGTACGGCCACGTCGACGGCGCTACGACGGCAACCGTCGCCGCGGTGACCAAGCGCTCCCGCAAGCAGCAGCCGCCCACGCCGTTTGCGACGACCTCGCTGCAGGCTGCCGCCGCGGCCGAGGGCATCTCGCCTGCGCGTACGATGCGCATCGCCGAGTCCCTCTACATGGCGGGCCTCATCAGCTATCCGCGTGTCGACAACACCGTGTACCCCGCGACGCTCGATCTGGGCGCCGTGGTGAGCGACCTGGCAAAGATCAACCCGGCGCTGGCGCCCGTGTGCAAAAAGGTACTCGCCGGCCCCATGAAGCCCACGCGCGGCAAAGTCGAGACCACCGACCACCCGCCCATCTACCCCACGGGCGAAGGCGATCCGTCCACGCTCGATGGCGGCCAGCGCAAGCTCTACGACCTCATCGCCCGCCGCTTCCTGGCGACGCTTATGGGTCCCGCGACCATCGAGAATACCAAGCTCGAGCTCGACGTGAACGGTGAGCCGTTCGTGGCTTCGGGCGATGTGCTCGTGACCCCGGGTTTCCGCGAGGCGTACCCGTACGGACTCAAGCGCGACGAGCAGATGCCGCCGCTAGAGCAGGGCGACACGGTCGACGTGTTCGACATTAAGCTTGAGGCCAAGCAGACCGAGCCGCCCGCGCGCTACAGCCAGGGCAAGCTCGTGCAGGAGATGGAAAAGCGCGGCCTGGGCACCAAGTCCACGCGCGCGAGCATCATCGAGCGCCTGTATGCCGTGCGCTATCTCAAAAACGATCCCGTTGAGCCGAGCCAGCTGGGCATCGCCATTATCGATGCACTGTCGCAGTTTGCCCCGCGCATCACGAGCCCCGATATGACCAGCGAGCTCGACGGCGACATGACCCGCGTGGAGCGCGGCGAGGACACCGAAGAACATGTCGTGACGCACTCGCGCGCGCTGCTGGCCGGCGTGCTCGACGAGCTGCTCAAACATACGCAGGAACTGGGCGACGCCATCAGCGACGCCGTCACGGCCGATGCGCGCGTGGGCGCTTGCCCCAAGTGCGGCAAGGACCTGGTTATGAAGACGAGCGCCAAGACCCGCGGCAGCTTTATCGGCTGCATGGGCTGGCCCGACTGCGATGTGACCTATCCGGTGCCGAGCGGCGTCAAGGTGAGCCCGCTCGAGGGCGAGGCGGCCGTGTGCCCCGAGTGCGGCGCGCCGCGCATTAAGTGCCAGCCGTTCCGCCAGAAGGCCTTCGAGATTTGCGTGAACCCCACGTGCCCCACCAACTACGAGCCTGACCTTAAGGTGGGCGAGTGCAAGGTGTGCGCCGAGGCCGGACGCCATGGCGACCTGATCGCGCACAAGAGCGAGAAGAGCGGCAAGCGCTTTATCCGCTGCACCAACTACGATGACTGCGGCGTGAGCTATCCTCTGCCGGCGCGCGGTAAGCTCGAGGCGACGGGCGAGACCTGCCCCGAGTGCGGCGCCCCCATCGTGGTGGTCAACACGGCGCGCGGTCCGTGGCGCATCTGCGTGAACATGGACTGCCCGACCAAGGAGAAAAAGCCGGCCCGCGGGCGCAAGACCACAACCAAGGCGAGCACGGCGAAGAAGACAACGGCGCCCAAAAAGACGACGGCTAAGAAAGCCACTGCCGCCAAGAAGACGACCGCGAAGAAATCGACTGCCAAGAAAGCGGCCACCGACAAGTAGCGGCGCAGTCGAAACATTGCCCAAAAAAACGAGCGAGGACCCCGCGATCCTCGCTCGTTTTTTTGACCGGCAGTTAGGGATGTTCTTTTTCTGCCGGCAGTTTAGGAACGTCCCTAACTGCCGGCTCGGGAACGACAAAGCGCTAGTTCACCTCGACAGGCTTGGCGCCGGGATAGCGCTCCTCAAAGTCTAGGCGGTACTTATTGTCATTGGTGCCCGCCACGTTGTCGCGCGACAGCGGCGCCACGATCTCATTCTTGTGGTCCGCAGGCTTGGCGTATTTCAGGCTGATCTCCCAGGCATCACAGATTGCGTCAATGCGGTGATCCAGGTCGTCGTACAGGGCGATGATGTCCTTCCAGGGGCTGTAGTTCTTGGAGCTCGTCGGGACGTCCAGGTCCTCGACGATGTCGTAATACTGCTCGATGGTGTCCTCCGTGCGCTCGGCGACGTCGGCGAGATTTTGACGGGTGGTTCGATCCTCTTCCAGATAGTTGCCGTTGAAGTTCTGCGCGCAGCCACGGACCTGGCTGTCGAGATCTTCGAGCAGGTCGTAGTATTCGCTCAGTCGGCGGTAGAGGTTCTGCTCAGAGAGCGTTGCTTCGCCGCCATCCTCGTCGTCATCGTCATCATCGTCGTACAGGCTGTTGGGATCGCCGAGAGGCTTTAGGTCATCGTCGTCGACGTCATGGTGCAGCTTAGCTACCTCGGCAGTCGTCTGCGTGGCGGCGTTGTCGAACGGTCTGATTGCAAAGAAGATGACCAGGGCGATGATGATCGCCACCAGCACAACGATAACGGCGATAAGCGGCCCGGTGCCGCTCATTTTGGGAGCGGGGGTCTGTGGCGAAGCGGGCGCGTATGCGGGAGCCGGCTGCTGTTGGGGCGAGCCGCTCGCGACGGGTATGCGCTGCGTGGTCTCGACGGCCTCGTTCCTTGCGGCGGGGTCGGGGCTATAGGCGAGGGGGTCGTCCGCCTTGGCTTGCGGCGCATCAAGGGAGCCGGTCTGCTCAAAAGCGGGCTGGCTATCGCTCGCGGCTGTTTGCTCAACGGGTGCACCGCACGAGGTGCAGAACTTGGCATCATCTGCAAGACGCTTGCCGCACGAGGCGCAATACCGAGACATTGCCACTCCTTTCGCCACATTTCAATGCAATACGACGATTATACCCAGCGTACAAAAAAGCCGGCAGTTGGGGACGTTCCTTTTCTGCCGGCAGTTTAGGAACGTCCCCAACTGCCGCCCCAAACGACTAGGTCGGATTTGGGGTGCGCCGGACGCTGGGGTATCATGGCTTGGTTGATATATCTGCATTTACGCGCCTTGTAGGAAGGGGCTGCGCCCATGGCTTTTGAGCCCGCTCAACATAGCTTCATTACGCTCGAGGGCGTCGATGGCGCCGGCAAGTCCACGCAGGCGCGCCTGCTTGCCCGCGCGCTCGAACTCGCTGGCTATCAGGTTGTGAGCCTGCGCGAGCCGGGCGGCACTGCCATCAGCGAAAAGATTCGCGCCCTGCTGCTCGACCCTGCCAACACGACGATGGGCGATACCTGCGAGCTGTTGCTCTACGAGGCTGCGCGTGCCCAGCTGGTGCACGAGGTCATCGCGCCCGCCCTCGCTGCCGGCAAGGTGGTCCTGTGCGATCGCTTCTACGATTCCACGACCTGCTACCAGGCATTTGCCGATGGGCTCGACCGCCAGATGGTGCGCGACGCCAACAACCTGGCCGTCGCGGGAACGCACCCGGCGCTCACGCTCGTCTACCACATCACGCCCGAGCAGGCGGCGCTGCGCATGGCAGCCCGTGGCGCGGCAGATCGCATGGAGGCTAAGGGCATGGCATTCCAGGAGCGTGTCTACGAGGGGTTTTGCGCAATTGCTGCCGAGGAGCCAGACCGCGTAAAGCTCATCGACGCCACTACGACCGTCGAGGAAGTCTTCGAGAAGACGGTCGAGCAGGTTCGCGCGTACGGTCTCGACATTCCGCAGGAAGCCGTCGCCGCCGCGCTTGCCAAGGAGGCCGAGTAACATGGCCCCCGCTCAGGCAAGCCTGCTGGCCAAGCTCGACACCCAAGAGCGCGTGCGTGACTTTTTGACCAATGCCGTCGCTAGCGGTCGCGCATCGCACGCCTACCTGTTTTTGGGCGCTCCCGGCGCGGGCAAGCTCGACGCCGCGTGGGCGCTCGCCCAAGCCTTCCTGTGCGAGCAGGATGGCTGCGGCTCATGCGATAGCTGCGTGCGCGTCGCCCGCCATACGCACCCCGACGTGCACTATTACACGCCCGAGAGCGCCACGGGCTACCTTATTGCCCAGACCCGCGAGCTGCTCGATGACGTGCCGCTGGCACCCATTCGCGCCAAGGCCAAGGTCTACATCATAGACCGTGCCGAGCAACTGCGCGCCAACACCGCCAACGCACTGCTCAAGACACTCGAGGAGCCGCCCGAGGGCGTTATGTTTATCTTGCTGGGCACCTCGGCAGACGTGATGTTGCCCACTATCGTGAGCCGCTGCCAGTGCGTGCCGTTTCGGCTGGTGTCGCCCGCCGTGGCCGCGCGTGCCGTGAGTCGCGCCACCGGTCAGGACCCTGCGCGTTGCCGCATGGCCGTCGCCGTAGCGGGAAGCCCCACGCGTGGCATCGAGTTCCTCAAGAGCGCCGAGCGCCAGGATGCTCGCCGCCAGATGGTCCGTGCCATCGATTCGCTCATCGCCGCCGACGAGGCCGACGTGCTCAGCCGCGCCAAGTCGCTCATCGTCGCCGTCAAGGCGCCGCTCGCCGAGGTCAAGTCCACGCAGGAAAAGGTACTCGAGCAAAATGCCGACTACCTGTCGCGTGGAGCATTGAAGCAGCTTGAGGACCGCAACAAGCGCGAACTCAACGCGCGCGAGCGTTCGGGTATCATGGAAGCGCTGGCGAGCGCGCGGACGCTCATGCGCGACGTGCTGCTGACACTTCAGGACGAGGCGGCCGACGTGGTGAACGAAGACGTGCGTGACACGATCGGTCGGCTTGCCGCTGCGACGAATGTTGCGGGTGCCACCCAGGCGCTCGAGGCGGTCGCAACCGCCGAGCACAACATCGCCAGAAACGTTACTCCCCAGCTGGCCATCGAGGTCATGCTGTTCGATATCAGGAAGGCACTGAAATGCCGTTAGTCGTACCCGTTAAGTTTACCTACGCCTCGCGCGACCTGTGGTTTGACCCGCAGGACCTGGATATCCTCGAGGCCGATTATGCCATTTGCTCCACCGAGCGCGGAACCGAGATCGGCTTGGTTACGGCCGATCCCTTCGAGGTGCCGCAAGACGAGATCGGTCAGCCGCTCAAGCCCGTGCTGCGCGTGGCGAGCGACATCGACCTGCAGCTTGCCGACGATCTTGCCATCCAGGGCGACGAGGCCATGGTCGATTTCCGCCGTCTGGTCAAAGAACTCGACCTCGAGATGAAGCCGGTGGGCGTCGAGTACCTGTTTGGCGGCGAGAAGGCCGTGTTCTACTTTGCGGCCGAGGAGCGCGTCGATTTTCGCCAGCTCGTCAAGGATCTGTCCTCGACGCTGCACATTCGCGTCGACATGCGCCAGATCGGCGTGCGCGACGAGACTCGCCTGGTGGGCGGCTATGCCCAGTGCGGCCAGGAGCTCTGTTGCACGCGCTTTGGCGGACAGTTTGAGCCCGTCTCGATCCGCATGGCAAAAGAGCAGGACCTGCCGCTCAATTCCTCCAAGATCAGCGGCGTTTGCGGCCGCCTGATGTGCTGCCTGCGCTATGAGTTCGAAGCGTACAAGGACTTTAAGAGCCGTGCGCCCAAAAAGAAGACGCTCATCGATACGCCGCTCGGCAAGGCGCGTATTCAGGAATATGACACGCCGCGTGAGCAGCTGGTGCTGCGCCTGGAGAACGGCAAGGTCTTTAAGGTCAACCTGGCCGATATGACCTGCTCGGAGGGCTGCAAAAAGAAGGCCGCCGAGCAGGGCTGCAACTGCCGCCCCGACTGCGTGACGCGCGACGTGCTCGAGCGCATCGAGTCGCCCGAGATGCGTCTGGCGCTTATGGAGCTCGACCGCGAGAACGGCGTCGACGTGGGCGATGGCCTGTCGAGCGCCGACCGTCTGGCCGGTACGTCGATGCCCAAGCGCCGTCGTCGCGATGCTGAATCCGATGCTCGCGCCGGTCAGGGGCAGGGCGAGGGCCGTGGCCGCGGAAAGGGCCGCAGCAAGGCCGAGGCGCCTGAGGTCGAGGATACCGCCGGTGGCCGTCGCCGCCGCAAGCGTGCGGGCTCTGCCGATGCCGGCGAGGCCGCAGCCGCCGGCAAGAACGGAGCTCGCGAGCGCGAGGTTCAACAGCCCCAGCAGCAAAACCGCGGCGGTGGCATGAACCCCACGCGCCGTCGTCGCCGTCATCTGTCGAGCGAGGAGCGCGAGGACGCCTTCCGCGCCGCAGCTGCTCGCGAGGCTGGTGCCGCTTCCAAGGGCGCCTCGGCCTCCGACGCGCCTGCCGACAAGGGCGGCAAGTCACGTGGCGAGGAGGAGCGCGCGCCGCGTTCGCGCCGTCGCTATTCCTCGGGCGCGCAGCAGAAGCCCTCAGTGCCCTCCGTTGCCGATCAGGTCTCGGATGGCGAGGTCAAGGTCACGCGCCGTCGTCCCGGAGATGGCGGGGGAGCGGCTGCCAAGGCTTCGCGTGGCGCCGCTCGCGACGAGCGCGAGCCGCGCGAGGATCGCGGTGGCGAGGGCTCGGCCGACCAGGGTCAAAAGCGCCGTCGCCGTCGCCGTTCCCGCAAGCCGCGCCAGGATGGTGGCGAGGGCTCGGCCCCGTCTTCGTCTGCACCACAACCGCCTGCCGGCGAATAACGCCCGCGAGCGGATTTAACCAGCCTTGCCCCAATCGCGTCGGGGTACCATAGCGCTGAATCAACAACCCTCCCTGCGATCGAACGTAGGGAGGGTTGTGTCGTGAAGAGACATTTGAATGTGTTGGGATGCCTGCAAGGTGCCGGTGCCCTACCGTTTGCGGACGGATTGCTACCGTTTGCCGAGCGGGCGGCACGCGAGGCGCTCGAGGCATTGTCGCCAACACGATGTGCCGGCTGCGAGCGCGCCGGTGCGCTTATTTGCCAAGACTGCCTGGCTGCGCTCACGCTCATCGACCCACGGCATAGCTGCACCCGATGTGGCGCCCCGTTTGGGGATTTGCTGTGCACTGAGTGTTCGGTCGAGGGCACGTCCTCGGCAATGGCGGAGGCACTCGACCGGTGCCTGGCGTGCTCCGTCTATGCGCATCCGCTGCCGCGCATCATTAAAGCGTACAAGGACGCGGGCGAGCGACGCCTGGCGCCGTATCTGGCGGAGCTGCTCTACGACACCGCCCTGCATGCCCAGGTCGTAGCGCCCGAACGCTTGGGAGGTGTGCTGTCCGGTGCGGATGCGGTGGTGTTTGTGCCTGCGACGGCGGCAGCGTTTCGGCGGCGTGGCTTTGATCATATGGAGGCCATTGCGCGCCCATTTTGCGAGCTGTCGGGTGTTCCCCTGCTCGATGCCCTCGTCAAGTACGGGCATGGCGACCAGCGCGAACTCGGTCGTGAGGAGCGTCGCGAGCGTGCCCAAGGCATGTACGAGACGGTTGAGGACGTGCACGGCCGCCGCTTACTGCTTATCGATGACGTTATCACCACGGGCGCGACCATGGCAGCAGCCTCGGCGGAGCTCAAGCGTGCCGGCGCTGCGGCAGTCGATGGCCTTGCTATCGCACGTGTTTGGTAGGGGTGGTTTTGTGGCAGTGAAGATTGAGCGGCGCAACGAGCCGACAGGCGAACAGCTAGCGGCTTCCGTAATCCTAACAGGCGCTTCAGCGCTGCGCATGATGCGCGCCGAGCGCCGGCAGATGGGCTATATCAGCTGGAAGGACCTTAATCTCGATGAAGAGCGCCGTGTGCTGCGCACGTCGTCGCCCTCGACCGAGGATATCTATCTTCCTGACTTGGTGCGAATTGGAGCCAAAAGTGGCGAGGTGCAAGAAGATCTGTGCTTGCTGGTGGGATCTGCGGCGCAGCGCCGCCGCATGCCTGGCGTAGGCTGGTCCGTGTGTTCCAGGTTGCCCGCAGGCTCGATTCTAGAGGTGGAACCGGGGGTGTACAGCCTATCTCCCGAGGCCCTTTGTGTTGCCGTTGCGCGCGAGGTCGGCTGCATCCAGGCGTTTGCCCTGGCCCAGGAACTGTGCTCTAAGATTTCACTGAGCGACCGCGGGAAGTATCTGCCTCCCTATACCTCGCCTGTTGTGAATAGACTTGCAAAGGATAAGGACCAACCGACAGACGTGGGCTACTTTGAAGTCGAGCCAGCGCTGACGCCCGATCGCTTGGCAGATTACCTCGCGGCATGCAAGGGGAACGCGGCCAAACAATTGCAGCGTCTGTGTCCCTACTTGTCAGAAAACCTGCGCTCGCCCATGGAGTGCATCATGCTCGCCCTGTTTTCGCTTCCGTTTCCCTATGGCGGATTTGCTTGCGGTCCCTTTAAGACCGACTACAAGATCGAGTTCGATGATCGCGCGCAGGCAATCTCGGGGATGCCCCATGCAGTTTGCGATGCATATCAGGAGGCAGCCCGGTTTGACCTGGAATACAACGGTGAGCCGGGCCATTCCTCCCGGAGGGGGCGTATCCATGATGAAAAACGCAACACGGGCTTGATTACTATGGGAATCGAGGTCGCAACGGTCAACAACGAAATGCTTTGCGACATGGAAGCGATGGAAGCGCTCGCATGGCGCATCCACCAGCGTATGCGAAAGCGGTACCGGAATCGTGTCGATGCCCGCAGAAAGAAGCAAGAGGCGTTGCTTAACACGCTGCGGGTGTGTTTTGGGCTTAAGCCGGTCTAATTCGCGTCGAAAATAGGGGGTTAATCATATACCCTGGCCAAAATATGGCAAATATGAGTACTGTCACTAAATCAGTAACAGCAAAATCAAGGAATTTAGGACTCGGAGGCGGCGTAAAGTAAGAAGATAATAAACAAATGTAGAATAACCAAGCATCAGGTTGGCGACACTGAACGCGAAATCTGTCCGAGAGGCCAAAACTGCCTGTTACCAAATTGGTGACAGTACTCATATTTGCCATTTTTTGGCCACGGCACCCTAAGAAGGGTGCCCCGGAGCTCCCCACAGGGGAGCTCCGGGCTTCATAGGGGCACGAATAGCCCACTCCGACCTGCAAAATCTGTGCGCACGATGCGAATGACGCCCTTAACCTTAAACTTTAGCTTGAACTTAGCTATAATGCGCTACGTTCCTGCCAGGCTGTGGTTGCGGACGGACGAAATGCCCGTCCTAGTCCAAGACAGACGCGGTCAAAGGGATCCACGTAAGCGACCGCGTGCGCGCGGCGCGATCATGGCGCGTCCTAGATGTAAGCCGCACCGTCCGTTCTACTTTCTTTGGGGCAATACCGCCTCGCGGGCGAGCGGGCCAGTCGTGAAGGTGGCTGCGGCCTCCCGAGCAAACACCCCGGTGCGCAAGTGTGGGGTCAAATACCAGGTCAGCTGGTGGGAACAACCCGATATTCCGCGCAACGCACGGATCGTATACGACACAGAAGGCAGGGTAGTGGACATGGTGAGGGGCAGCTTGATGCACGCGGCTCGGTTAGGTGCTGGGACCGCAGCGGTCATTGCCGTTTTGGGCCTGAGCGGATGCGCGTTCAACCCGCTGTCTACGTTCACGACTCCCACGATCGACCAGATCGAGTACGAGACCGTCACGCCGGCGGTGTCGGACGATGCCCTGGTTACTCCCGGAACCCTGACGGTCGCCCTCGATACTTCCGATGCGCCGCAGGCAATGCAGGGCGCCGACGGCGAGCTTACGGGGTATGCAGTCGACGCTGCCCGCGCCCTCGCAAGCCGCATGGGCCTTAAGGTCGCCTTTGTCGATGCGTCCTCGGCAGGTTCCGCGCTCGGCGACAAAAAGGCCGATATCTTTATCGGCGAGATCAACTCCACGGACGGGGACGTTAGCTCGCTCGGCACCTGCCTGTACGATGCCGCTTCCGTGTTCGGTAAAACCAGCGATGGTGGGTCGCTAAGCGTTTCCACCGATACCCTTAACACGTCTACTCTGGGTGTCCAGATGTCCTCGGCCTCGCAGGAGGCGCTTGCTAAGCAGAGCATCACCGCCAACCAAAAGACCTACTCCAACATCAACGAGTGCTTTGAGGCGCTCGAGTCCGGCGAGGTCGACTATGTGATCTGCGACTCCACAGCCGGCGGCTATCTTGCACGCCTGATGAGCGAGGTCTCCTATGTCGGTGCGCTCGAGGCGCCCTCGACGCTTGGTGTTGCGGGCCTCTCGTCCAATGACGAACTGTGCCGTGCCGTGAGTGATGCCCTCGACGACATCACGGTCGACGGCACGCTCGAGGCGGTTCACTGCGTCTGGTACGGCCAGATTCCCTACGACCTCACCACTAAGACGGTTTCGGGCGCTAACGTGCAGCCGGGCGACTCTGAGTCCAGTGAGACCACGTCCTCCGGCAGCGAGTCCTCCGATTCCAACAATGAGACCGCATCCTCCGAGGACAAATCGTCCAGCCAGGAAGGCACCATCACCGACGACGACATTAACAAACTCAATAGCTAGTTATTGCTAGGGGTGGTGTCTCCTATACGTTGGAAAGGACACCTCTTCACGGTTTCAACACGCACTGCCGGGCTTCCCCAATAGGGGAGCCCGGCTTTTTTATCCCTATAAAACCAGCAGGTCAAAGCCAATTTTCGGGACCAAATACAAAGTCGCCGACGCCCTCCCATAGCGCACTTTGCCACGGAAAAGTGCGAGACTTCGGTATGCGGTATCAAGCAATCGTTATTCGGGTCTTTAGGAATCCGCGTGAATAAATGCATGGCAATGGGTACATAGCCAGTACAGTAAGTCCCCGAGGCAGATTGGAGCCACGTATGGATATCAAGGTTTCTGGACGCAAGACGACGGTAACCGATGCTCTGCGTGCGCATGTGGATGAGAAGATCGGCGAGGCGCTCAAGGTTTTCGATATCGAGCCCATGACGGTCGACGTTGTACTTCGCTATGAGAAGAACCCCTCGAACCCCAACCCGGCAATCGTCGAGGTTACGGTTCGTGCCCGCGGTTCGGTGATTCGCGTTGCCGAGCACGGTGCAGATATGTACGCCGCCATTGACCTCTCCGCCGATAAGGTCACCCGCCAGCTGCGTAAGTTCAAGACCAAGGTCGTGGACAACCGCCAGGGCGGTGCCAGCGCCGCGGATGTTGCACCGGTCGAGCGCGTCGAGGATCTGGCCGACCTGCTGCTGCCCGAGGAGGAGGACGACCTGCTCGTCCGCGAGAAGGTTATCGACGTCACCCCGATGACTGAGGAGCAGGCGCTGGTGCAGACCGATCTGCTCGGCCACGACTTCTACGTGTTCGAGAACGCGACGACCGGCCTTATCAATGTGGTGTATCACCGTAAGAATGGTGGATATGGCATCATCAAGCCCCGCATTGAAACACTTGACGAGTAAAATACGTTAACTTGCATGAGTTAACGGTTGGCGGCCATCCCATGCGGGTGGCCGCCTTTTTACGTAAGGAGTCGCTTTGATGGACAAGGCCGCATCCGCCGGTCATTCGGACCGTTGCCGCATCGTCGTCGATACCTGCTGCGACTTTAGCCCCGAGGTCGCCGCGAACCTCGATGTCGATATCCTGGGTTTCCCCTTTATCATCGATGGCGAGGAGCGCACGGATGACATCTGGTCGAGCATCACACCCAAGGAGTTCTACGACCGCATGCGCGCCGGTGCCCGCGTGTCCACCTCGGCTGTGTCGCTCGGTCGCTATATCGAGTTCTTTACCGAGTGCGCCAAAGAGGGTACGCCCACGGTCTACCTGTGCTTTACCTCGGCGCTGTCGTCGAGCTACAACTCCGCGTGCCAGGCGGCGGACGCCGTGCGCGCCGAGTATCCCAACTTTGAGCTGCACGTGGTCGACAACGCTCTGCCCTGTGCGACCGGCGAGCTCTTGGCGCTTGAGGCCGTGCGCCAGCGTTCGGCGGGACTGACCGCCAAGCAGCTGGTCGACTGGGCAAACGAGGCCAAGACCTATGTCCACGGTTACTTTACGCTCGAGAGCTTTGACGCGCTGGCTGCCGGCGGCCGCATTCCGCCCGCGGCGGCACAGCTCACGGCAAAGCTCGACGTCAAACCCGAGCTGTCCTACGACCTGGCCGGCTCGCTGTCGCTGATCGGCGTCAACCGCGGTCGCAAAAAGGCGCTCAAGTCCATTCTCAAGTCGTTCCGCGAGAACTATGTGCCCGATCGCACCATGCCCATCGCCATTATGACGGCCGATGCCGAAAAGGACGGCGACTGGCTCGAAGCCGCCATCCGCAAGGAGGAGGGTTGCGCCGACGTCACGATCATTCGCAGCTCCGTGGGTCCCACCATTGGCTCGCACGTGGGCCCCGGCATGGTGGCCTGCGCGTTTTGGGGTAAGAACCGCGCCGACAAGGCGTCGCTTTCCGACCGCATCGCCCGCCGCGTGCGCGGTCAGTAGGCAAGTAACGCGGCCGTAATCGATCCCAACTCACAGCCCAAACGCTGGCACCGAGTATTCAACCTGGTAATAACACCCAACCCAAAAGGAAAGGTTTCATGGCAAACAAGCTCTCTGTCGCATTTATCGGCACCGGAATCATGGGTGCCCCCATTGCCGGCCACATTCTGGACGCCGGCTATCCCGTTACGGTCAACAACCGCACCAAGTCCAAGGCCGCGGCGCTTATCGAGCGCGGCGCCGTCTGGGCTGATACGCCGGCAGATGCCGTGGCGAACGCCGACGTCGTCTTTACCATGGTGGGTTATCCCTCCGAGGTCGAGGAGCTCTACCTGGCGGGCGACGGCCTGCTCGCGTGCACAAAGCCTGGCGCGGTCCTGATCGACCTCACCACGAGCTCGCCCGAGCTCGCGCGCGATATTGCCGAGGCCGCCCAGGTTTCCGGCCGCATGGCGTTTGACTGCCCCGTCACCGGCGGCGAGTCCGGTGCTATCGCCGGCACGCTCACGGCCATCGTGGGCGCCACCGAGAACGACATCGCCCCGGTCCGCGACATCCTTTCCACCTTTGCGGCAACTATCTGCTGCTTCGATGGCGCCGGCAAGGGCCAGGCTGCCAAGCTCGCCAACCAGGTGTCGCTGGGCGCCTGCATGGTCGGCATGGCCGATGCGCTGGCGTTTGCCGAGCTGAGCGGCCTTGATCTGGAGAAGACCCGTCAGATGATCCTGGGCGGCACCGGCAAGTCCGGCGCCATGGAGAGCCTGGCACCCAAGGCGCTCGACGGCGATTACAAGCCCGGCTTTATGGTCGAGCACTTTATTAAGGACCTGCGCTTGGCGCTCGCCTATGCCGACGATCGCGAGCTTGCGCTGCCCGGCGCCGACGTGGCCCTTACGCTCTACGACATGCTCGATGCCATCGGTGGTGCCAAGCTGGGCACCCAGGCCATCACGGTCCTCTATAAGGAGGAGGCCGACGCCATCGCCGCCGGTCTGGACTGGTCGCAGTATCGTCCCGAGGAGCACGGTGCCCACGAGGAAGGCTGCGGTTGCGGCGAGCATGGCGACGACCACGAGTGCTGCGGTGGCCACCACCACGGCGAGGACCACGAGTGCTGCGGCGGTCACGGTCACGATGACGGCCACGAGTGCTGCTGCGGCCACCATCACGAGGAGTAGCGCCCATGAGCTGGACGTTCGTGGTGCTTGCGCTGGTGCTCTTTCTCTTTGCGATCTACATCGGCTTTTTGTGCGGCCAGTGGGCGTGCGAAAAGCGCGTCATCACCAAGCGCGACTACTGGATTGCCAACTTTGCAGGAGCGGCGGCAGTCGTCCTGCTGACCTGGGTGTTCTCGCTGTTCCCGCTGGTGCAGTTTGCGCCGATCGGCTGGCTCGGTGGCTTTATCGCCGGCCTTAAGATGAGCTTTGGCGAGTCCGTCGGTCCGTGGCGCAAGCACGACGAGGTCTTTAACGTCAACAAGGCTCATCGAGCCGCCGCCGACGCGGGCGATGCCGAGGAACGCCGCCGTGCACGTCGCAATGGCGCGGCCGACCGACAGCTCATCTCGGTCACCGATGACAGCAAGGGTGCTGGCAAGCACGCCAAGAAATAAAAAGAAGAGGTAACTATGGCAGAAAACAAAGACGAACAGCTCACCGACGAGGAGCTGGCACAGCTCCAGCTGGCAGAGGAGAACGAGAACGCCGTCGATCGACTGGTCCAGGAGCTCGGCTGCCCCACGCGCCGCATCCGCCAGTTTGCCGCCCGCGTGCTGCACCTGCTTGCCGAGCGCGATCCGCAGCGCGTCGTGCCCTGCGTGCCCGCGCTGATCGAGGCACTCGACCGCCCCGAGGCGCAGACCCGCTGGGAGGCCCTCGATGCCCTGACGGCGCTCGCCACCACCTGCCCCGAGCAGCTGGGCGATGCCTTTGAGGGCGCCGAGACCGCGCTGTTCGACGAGATTTCCTCCACGCTGCGCTATGCCGCCTTCCGCCTGCTGTGCGTGTGGGGTGCCACGAGTGTCGAGCGTTCACGCGAGGCTTGGCCCATCCTGGACGAGGCCATCCAGTGCTACCACGGCGACCTTGAGTATCGCGACATGCTCGGTTGCCTGTACGAGTTTTGCCAGGGCGAGATCGACGCCGAGGTTGCCGAGAAGCTTGCGCTGCGCCTTAAGTTCGATGCCGAGAACGGTAAGGGCAGCTATCTCAAGGCCCGTTCGAGCGAGATTTGCGAAATGCTTGTTAAACGTTTTGGCCTGGATCTCTCCAAAAAGAAGAAGCGTGCTAGCGTTAAAAAATCTGAGGCCGCCGAAGACGAGGAGTAACAGATTATGGCGCACGATGTAGTCCTGATTCCCGGTGACGGTATCGGTCCCGAGATTACGCAGGCCATGCGCCGCGTGGTCGAGGCCACCGGCGTCCAGATCAACTGGAACGTCCAGGAGGCCGGCGCCGGCGTCATGGACGAGTTTGGCACGCCGCTGCCCCAGCATGTGCTCGATGCGGTCGCCGAGACCAAGGTCGCCATCAAGGGCCCCATCACCACACCGGTCGGCACGGGCTTCCGCAGCGTCAACGTGGCCCTGCGCAAGCACTTCGACCTGTACGCCTGCGTGCGCCCCTGCCTGTCGCAGCCGGGCGACGGCTCGCGCTTCCGCGACGTCGACCTGGTTATCGTGCGCGAGAACACCGAGGACCTCTACGCCGGTATCGAGTTCGATGAGGGCGCTGCCGAGGTCGAGGAGCTCTCGCAGCTTGTCGAGCGTTCGGGCCAAAAGACCTTCGCCGCCGATTCCGCGATCTCGATCAAGCCGATCTCCATCGCCAAGAGCCGCCGCATTGTGGAGTATGCCTTTGAGTATGCCCGCCGCTGCGGCCGCAAAAAGGTGACGGCCGTGCACAAGGCCAACATCATGAAGGCGACCGACGGCCTGTTCCTGCGCGTGGCGCGCGAGGTGGCCGCCAACTATCCCGATATCGAGTTCAACGACAAGATCGTCGACGCCACCTGCATGGGCCTGGTCCAGAACCCCAACGACTTCGATGTCCTGGTGCTGCCCAACCTGTACGGCGACATTGTGAGTGATCTGTGCGCCGGCCTGGTGGGCGGCTTGGGTATGGCCCCCGGCTCCAACATCGGTGCCGACTGCGCCATCTTTGAGGCTACGCACGGCTCCGCACCCGATATCGCGGGCAAGGATATCGCCAACCCCACGGCCGAGATCCTCTCTGCCGCGATGATGCTCGATCACCTGGGCGAGAACGATGCTGCCAATCGCATTCGTGCCGCCGTCTCCGCCACGCTCGACGAGGGCGAGCAGGTTACCGGTGACGTGCGTCGTGCTCAGACCGGCTCCGTTGAGGGCGCCGTGGGCACGCAGGCCTTTGCCGATGCCGTTATCGCGCACCTGGCCTAAGGTATGCACGCTGCAAACGCCTAAATAGTACTTAAGTGTTTGCGTATAACCTAAGAATCAATACGCCCGGCGCCTCGTCGGGCGTATTCTATTGGGGACTATGTTTCCTAACAAGGAGTAATTGATATGGGTCTGATTCAAAAGAAGGACGAGAAGGACGAGATCGACGGCATCCAGATCATCGAGCGCGGCGAAGGCCCCGACGGTGACGAGGACGAGAAGATCGACCTGGTCGCCGGCACGTCTGCCGAACATATCGCCGCTGGCACGACCGCCGAGGAGGAGGACGCCCGCCTGGAGGCAAAGATCGCCGCGGACGCCGCCGACGAGAACCTTATGCCTGAGGAGCAGGACGAGGACGACGACTCCGACGCGAACGACCGCGCATCCAAGCACAAGAAGACGATGATTGCCGCCTTTGTGGTCGCCATCGTGATCGCTGCGGTGGTCGGCTTCTTTATTGGCAATGGCGGCTTTGGCGGCAAGGGTGTCGGCTCGGCTACCCTCACCGAGGACCAGCTCGATTCGACCGTGGCAAGCTATAGCTACAACGGCAAGAAGAGCGATATCACCGCGCGCGAGGCCATCGAGAGCCAGTACAGCCTCGATACCGTCAAGGATAGCGATGGCAACTACACCGCTCCTTCTGCCGACATCATCCTGTCCTACGTGCGTAACAAGATTCTGCTCGATGCTGCTGAGGACGAGGGCATTACCGTCTCCTCTAAGGAGATGAAGAAGTACGCCGAGGATTCTATCGGCACCTCGGACTACGACACCATGGCCAAGCAGTATGGCGTGTCCAAGGACCAGGCCAAGCAGATCGTCCGTCAGTCCGCGACGCTGCAGAAGCTCTACAAGAAGAAGGTGGGCGATAGCTCCGCAAGCATGCCGACCGCTCCGACCGAGCCTGCTGACGGCAACGAGGAGACCGCGAGCAAGGACTACGCCGACTACATCATCAACCTTGCCGGCGACGAGTGGGATAGCGAGAAGGGCACTTGGAAGGACGCCGACAGCACCTACGCTAAGGCCTTCGCTAACGATGCCTTTACTGCCGATAGCGCAACCTATAAGCAGGCCATGACCGCCTATTACACCGCCTACCAGCAGTACTCTTCGCAGGCCTCGAGCGCCAGCTCCAAGTGGACCGAGTATGCTAACGGCCTCTACGCCAAGGCCAACATCAGCATCTACGGCCTGTTTGCGTAAGATCTGTCTGCACTACTGCGCGCTAACCGATCTACCTGATTAAGCCCGCTAGAACGACAACGTTCTAGCGGGCATTTTGTTACCGAAACCACTAGGATAGGACTTGCGCCCGTGCAAGTGCTTCATCGGGTATCCTCAATTCATCCTGGAAAACGGCCGCAAACGATTGCAAATAACCGGTGAACGGTCGAAAACTACCGTTCACCGATAATATCGAAACTGGTTCTAACTGGTATTAAGCCAAAAAGACCAATTCACAAATCTTCACAATGACCTGCAATTTTTCTACACGCCATTTTTAGCCACCCTGCGTTGTTTAGACACAAAAAAAGTTCCGATCTTTCGTCAAATCATTTCGAAACGGTTTCAAAACCGCAGGTAGAAGTGTTAACGAGCGGTAAACGGTCGATTTTTCACCGTGAACGGTGCAAAAACGTTTTACTGTATGAATCAACGAAAGCAACCTCTTCTGTGGTGATATAGTGACAACAACACGTCACGTGGTTACTACCAGTTGAGAGACCACTGGTCTTCAAAGAACGCTTTCCAAGAAGCTTTAAGGGCGTCCGCCCGCTGGCTTCCGAAAACATCGGACTCAGATCGTACACACCTTCGGAAGGGAAATTTGAATGGTTGGCTTTATTCTTACCGGTCATGGACAGTTCGCACCCGGCCTCGCAAGCGCTATCGCTATGGTCGCCGGTGATCAGCCCGCTTTTACCGTCGTTCCTTTCGAGGGCGACCAGGCTGCTTCCTACGGTGAGGATCTCCGCGCCGCTATCACCGCCATGCGCGAGGAGTGCGATGGCGTGCTCGTCTTTACCGACCTGCTTGGTGGTACCCCGTTCAACCAGGCAATGATGATTGCCCAGGATGTCGACAACGTCGAGATTCTGACTGGCACGAACCTTCCCATGGTTATTGAGCTTCTGTTCCTCCGCGGCAACGCTACGCTCGCCGAGCTTGGCGAGCAGGCCGTGACCGTTGGCCAGACGGGCATCACCGCCCAGACGGTTGCCTCCGTCGCTGGTGCCGAGGAAGAGGATATCTTCGGTGACGAGGACGGCATCTAATGGCCGATTTCGGAGCCAGCGTCCTGAGCTCCTCGGTCGCTCTTTTAGGCCTGCTTGTCGTCATGGGCTTGATTTACACCATCTGGTCGCAAATCAACATGAAGAAGAAGCAGAAGTACTTCAAGGAGCTGCACACCGAGCTCAAGCCGGGTCAGGAGGTTCTTTTCGCCGGCGGTATCTACGGAACCGTCAAGGGCATCGAAGGCGAAAAGGTCCAGATCAAAGTCCGATCCGGTGCCGTCGTAGATGTTTCGCGTTACGCGATTCAGGAGATCAAGTAACTGTCGTCAGCAAATAACGAAAGGAAGCTGATCAACATGGCAGAACCCAACATTCTTCTTACCCGCATCGATAACCGACTGGTTCATGGTCAGGTTGCCACCCAGTGGAACTCCACCCTGGGCTCCAACCTCATCCTCGTCGCCAACGACGACGTGGCGACCAACACCATGCGCCAGAACCTCATGAAGATGGCCGCTCCCGCCGGCGTCGCTACGCGTTTCTTCTCTCTGCAGAAGACCATCGACGTCATTGGCAAGGCGAGCCCGCGCCAGAAGATCTTCATCGTGGCCGAAACACCGGAAGACGTGCTTACGCTCGTCAAGGGCGGTGTGCCTATAAAGAAGGTAAACATCGGCAACATGCACATGTCGGAAGGAAAGCGCCAAGTCGCCACCTCCGTCGCAGTTAACGACGAGGATGTCGCTGCGTTTAAAGAGCTGCAGGAATTGGGGGTGGAGTTGGAGATCAGGCGCGTTCCGAGCACGCCTGTTGAGGACACGAGCAAGCTCTTCTCGTAGTCTTCGTGATCCACGTTGTCAGGAGTGAAACCCTGACATTCTGTACGTGAAATCCAAAGTGCGTACATACATTTTGAAAGGAGGAGCAAGATGGAATACACGATCTTCCAGGTCGCTCTGGTCTTCATCGTCACGTTCGTCGCGGCAATCGACCAGTTTAACTTCCTCGAGTCTCTCTATCAGCCCATCGTCACCGGCGCCGTCATTGGTCTTATCCTTGGCGACCTCAACACCGGTCTTCTCGTGGGTGGTACTTATCAGCTCATGACGATCGGCAACATGCCGATCGGAGGTGCTCAGCCGCCTAACGCCGTCATCGGCGGCATCATGGCAGCCATTCTCGCTATCGCTACGGGCCTCGAGCCCAACGCGGCAGTCGGCCTTGCCATTCCGTTCGCTCTGCTTGGTCAGCTCGGCGTTACCCTGGTCTTCACGCTTATGTCGCCGCTCATGTCCTCCGCGGACAACATGGCTCACAACGCCGACACCAAGGGTATCGAGCGTCTGAACTACTTCGCCATGGCTCTGCTCGGCCTGATCTTCGCTGTCGTCGTCACCCTGTTCTTCATCGCTGGCGCTACCATCGGTCAGACCATCGCTTCCGCCATCCCGACTTGGCTGCAGACCGGTCTCTCCGCTGCAGGCGGCATGATGCGCTTCGTCGGCTTCGCCGTCCTGCTCAAGGTTATGATGAACCGTGATATGTGGGGCTTCTTCCTCATGGGCTTTGGCCTCGCGCTCATCACCGTTGCCAACGATTCTCTGGCAACCCCTGCTCTGCTCATCCTCGCTCTCATCGGCTTCGGCATCGCTTTCTGGGACTTCCAGCAGCAGACCGAGCTGAAGGGTGCAGCTGTTTCTGACGGAGGTGACTTCGAAGATGGCATCTAATGAGTATGTGATCCCGGAGCACTACGAGGATCTTACTCCTGCTCCGCAGCTCGACCAGAAGACCCTCAACAAGATGGCTTGGCGCTCCTGCTTCCTGCAGGCATCGTTCAACTACGAGCGCATGCAGGCCGCTGGCTGGCTCTACTCCATCATCCCCGGTCTGGAGAAGATCCACACCAACAAGAACGACCTCGCGGCTTCCATGAGCCACAACCTGGAGTTCTTCAACACCCACCCGTTCCTCGTCACCTTTGTTATGGGTATCGTGCTTTCGCTCGAGCAGAACAAGGTTGACATCCCCACGATCCGCGCCGTCCGCGTCGCCGCAATGGGCCCGCTCGGTGGTATCGGTGACGCCCTGTTCTGGCTGACGCTCGTGCCTATCACGGCCGGCATCACCTCCAACATGGCCATCAACGGCAACGCCGCTGCGCCGATCATCTTCCTGGTGATCTTCAACGTCGTCCAGTTCGCTCTGCGCTTCTGGCTCATGAATTGGTCCTACAAGCTTGGCACCAGCGCTATTGACGCTCTGACCGCCAACATGCAGGCCTTCACGCGTGCCGCTTCCATCATGGGCGTCTTCGTCGTCGGTTGCCTGGTCGTCACCATGGGTGGCACCCAGATCAACCTCCAGATCCCCAACGGCACCACCCGTGGCCTTGCCCCTACTACCGTGATCGTCTCCGAGAAGGAGGCCGAGAACTTCACCGGTATGGAGGGCATCGATACCGAGACCGCTGAGGCCGGTACCATCGCCATGACCGATGAGGACGGCAACGCCCTCACCGCCGTCGATGCCGACGGCAACGAGGTCAAGTGCGGCGTCGCCGATCTGGGCAACGGCATGGAGTCCGTGACCTACGCTACCGTCACCGAGGATCCGGTCAACTTCTCTGTTGCCGACACCCTCAACACCATCGTCCCGAAGCTCGTCCCGCTTATGCTTACGCTGCTGCTTTACTACATGTTCGCTAAGCACAGCTGGACCCCGACCAAGGGCATTCTGCTGCTCTTCGTCCTCGGCATCCTGGGCGCTGGCCCGCTTGGTCTCTGGCCGAGCATCTGGTAAGGCTCTAGCTTGAGGGGTGTGTCCCTACGCGGCTCACACCCCGACCCCTTAAGCCATGTGTATGTTAAAAGCCGCGTGCTCGAAAGAGCGCGCGGCTTTTGTTTTCTTGATGATTCGGGTGTGGCAGACAGATAATGCTAAACACCCAAGGTAGTAGCCTAGTTTGAGCAAAAGGGAGGATAGGATGGCGATCGGAGCGCGCAAGCAACCGCTGTACGATCAGCTGGTCGATATTCTGACCGAAAAGATTGACCATGAATATCGCGCCGGTGACATGATTCCTTCCGAGCGCGAACTTTCGGAGCGCTATGGTCTCTCGCGCACTACGGTACGCCTGGCTCTGCAGGAACTGGAGCGTTTAGGACTGGTGGTTCGGCAGCACGGTCGCGGTACCTTTGTGACCGACCGTTCGGCAAAGGCAACCAATCTTATGCAGTCCTACAGCTTTACCGAGCAGATGCGTGCGATGGGTCGCGACCCCGAGACCACGATTCTCGATTTTTGCGAGATGGAGGCCGATAAGAATCTGGCCGAGCATATGGGATTACGTATCGGTGATCGCATTTTTAAGCTCAAGCGCCTTCGTTCTGCCGACAACATGCCCATGATGGTCGAACGTAGCTATCTACCGGTTCGTCAATTTCTGTCCCTAAAGCGACCGCTGCTGGAGCGTAAGCCGCTTTACGATGTGATTGAGCAAGACTTTAAGCAAAAAATACGCGTGGCCGAAGAGGAGTTCTATGCGAGCATAGCCCGTCCCACCGATGCCCACCTTTTGGAAATCGTCGAGGGCTCGCCTGTGCTCGATTTGGTTAGGACTACGTATAACGAGTCAAACGAGGTTGTGGAGTATACGCTCTCGGTTGCTCGTGCCGATCAGTTTAAATACAAGGTTTACCACCAGCGTAGCGATTAGTGTCTGCACCGTTTCCATATGATGATTCTTTGTATTTAACTGGTTACTACCAGATAACCAACCGAAGTGTATAATTGCACGTCAGAGGATTACTTCTAGAGAGAGGTATTAGAAATGTTCGAGAAGAGTGTCGAGGAGCTCACCGAGCTCGGCGCCCAGATCACCACGGCCGAGATTGCTCAGCAGCCCGAGCTTTGGCGTGATACGCTCAACATCTATCGCGAGAACAAGGAGGCCATCGAGGCCTTCCTGGCCGAGGCTCGCGCTATGGGCGAGGGCCGTCTGTCCGTTGTCTTCACCGGTGCCGGTACGTCCGACTACGTTGGCGATACCTGCGCCCCGTACCTGCGTCACGCTGGCAACACTGATCTCTACGACTTTAAGCCCATCGCCACGACCGACATCGTGAGCGCTCCGCGCGACTTCCTGCGCGCCGAGGATCCCACGCTCGTGGTTTCCTTTGCCCGCTCTGGCAACAGCCCCGAGAGCCTTGCCGCCGTTGCCGTCGCCAAGGAGCTCGTCCACAACGTCAAGTTCCTCAACATTACCTGTGCTCCCGAGGGCAAGCTTGCCGTCGAGTCCGCCGATGACCCCAATGCGCTGACGCTGCTCATCCCGCGCGCCAACGACAAGGGCTTCGCCATGACCGGTTCCTACACCTGCATGACCCTGCTCTCTACCCTCATCTTTGACGAGGCTTCCGACGAGCAGAAGGCCGAGTGGGTCGAGACCATCGCCAAGATGGGCGAGGAGGTCATCGCTCGCGAGTCCGAGGTCGCCGATTACCTCGCTGGCGACTTCAACCGCGTGACCTACCTGGGCTCCGGCTCCTTTGGCGGCCTTGCTCAGGAGAGCCAGCTTAAGATTCTCGAGCTTGCTCACGGTCTGGTCGCTACTTCCTACGACACTTCCATGGGCTATCGTCACGGACCTAAGTCCTTCGTCGACGATAAGACGCTCGTCTTCGTGTTCGTCAACAACGACGCCTACACCCGTCAGTACGACATCGACATCCTCAACGAGATCGGTGGCGACAAGATCGCTCAGCACACCGTTGCCGTTCAGCAGGATGGCGCTACCGTCTACGAGGGCGAGTCCTTCACCTTTAAGGGCTATGAGGCACTCCCCGAGGGCTACCTTGCCCTGCCGTTCGTGATGTTTGCCCAGGCCATTAGCCTGCTCAACTCCGTGCGCGTGGGCAACACGCCCGATACGCCGAGCCCCACCGGCACGGTCAACCGCGTGGTTAAGGGCGTGACGATTCACCCCTTCACCGCTTAATCGCGTCCCCCCTGTAAGGGCGCCCGTCCGCTCATAACGGCGGGCGGGCGCTTTTTGTTTTCACTTGGACCGGGTATAAGCATCACCATAGTCAACTGCTTTAGAAGCAAGGAGTGCATATGAGCACGTACGCAATTAAGGCTGACAAGTTCTTCTTGCCGGCAGGTCCGCAGCTGGGCGGCTATCTTATGGTCGAGGATGGCGTCTTTGGCGCCTGGCAGGCCGACGAGCCCTCTTGCGAGATCAAGGACTACACGGGATCGTGGATCGCACCGGGTATGGTCGATACCCACATCCATGGCTTCTACAACCACTCAACTACCGATAACGACCCCGAGGGTATCGATATCAGCTCGACTGAGCTCGCCCGTCGCGGTACCACCAGCTGGCTACCCACGACGTTCACCGATGGCGTCGAGCAGATCAAGGACGCCTGCGCCGCCATCGCTCAGGCGGACGAGGGTCGCGGCCCCGACTTCTGCGGTGCTCGCATTCAGGGCATCTACCTGGAGGGCCCCTTCTTTACCATGAAGCACGTGGGCGCGCAGAACCCCGCTTATCTTATCGATCCCTCCGAGGAGGTCTTTGATCAGTGGCAGGAGGCTGCGGGCGGTCGCATCGTTAAGAGCGCCATGGCGGCCGAGCGCGACGGTGCCGCTGCTTATGCGGCTGCTCTGAACGCCAAGGGTGTGGTGACCAGCATCGGTCACTCCGACGCCACCTACGATGAGTGCATCGCCGCCATCAACGCCGGTGCCAGCTGCTTTACGCATACCTATAACGGCCAGCGCGGGCTGCATCACCGTGAGCCCGGTGTCGTGGGTGCTGCTATGTCCACGTCCGAGACCTACGCCGAGATCATCTGTGACGGCAAGCACGTAAACCCTGCCGCCATCAAGGCGCTGCTGCAGGCCAAGGGCTGGCAGCACACGGTACTCATCACCGACTGCCTGGGCTGCGGCGGCATGCCCGAGGGCAGCTACACCAGCGGCGGCATGGACGTCATCATGAAGGACAACCTGTGCTGGCTCGCCGATGGCAAGAGCATTGCCGGTTCGGTGCTCACGCTTGCCCAGGGCGTCAAGAACATCGTCGACTGGGGCATCGCCAGCGCCGATATCGCCATTCGCATGGCAACCGAGGTGCCGGCACGCTCCGCGCACATCGAGGATAAGTGCGGCAGCATCATGCCGGGTCGCGACGCCGACTTTGTCGTGTTCGACCATGAGCTCACCCTCGTCGAGACGTATGTTGGCGGCCAGAGCGTCGGCAACGCCTTTACCGAGTAACGAAAGAAAAAGACGGCGGGCCCGAATCTGCTCGGACCCGCCGTACGGGTTAAACGCTCAAAAGCACCTTTACAGTTACAGCTTGCTAGCGATTTTCTTTGCCGTACGCTTAACGCCGGCCACCAGGCCTCCTGCAGGATGCTCCTTCTCGTATGCTAGGCGCTTCTCGCGCTTGGCGTACTCTTCGACGATGATGTCTCCATACTCGTCTTCGATCTTGTCGAAGAAGTCGACGGCACCCTTAATTTCCTCAGCGGTCGGGTGCCCCTTTTGGACACCGCCGGTGAGTTTGAACGGCCCCCACGTATCAAAGCCGGGGCAGCCGTAGACACCCATAAAGATGGCCTGCCTCATGCGGCAGATGCCATCGATATCCTTGCCGTACCACTTGTTTTTGCCACCGTAGGTCATAAGGCCAAACACCTTGTCCTGCGGCTGCAACACGTTAGTGAGCACGCGTGCCATGTCCTTGTCGATCTCGGAGTAATAGATGCCCGTGGCGACACCAATCAGATGGTATTCGTGCAGGTTGGGATACTCGTTTTTGCCGAGTGTTTTCACGTCGAGGGTATCGATTTCGGGGTGCGCCTCGACGATGGCGTCCACGAGCTTTTTCGTATTGCCGTGGTGGCGTGAGGCATAAAGAATGATGGTTCGCATAAGAAGGCCTTTCAGCTGTAATTGCATCAATGTCTGTATGGTACCCCGTTACATGGCCGGGATACCGGACGCATCGATGAGCGTGCGGGTTTGTTCTATGGTTAGGATTGAAACGGGCGCTTGCGTGAAATAAAGCAGTTGTTCGAAAGGATGGGTAATGGAATACGCTCTCTCCAACGATTCGATTTCTATTAAGGTTTCCACGGCTGATGGCTCGTTTACCTCGATTGAGGCCGGAGGTCGCGAGTACTTGTGGCAGGGTGATCCCACCGTGTGGTCCGGCCAGGCGCCGATTTGCTTCCCGATTTGCGGAGGCTTGCGCGACAACAGCGCCATGACGTTTGCCGGGCATCATGTAAAGCTCGCTCGCCACGGCTTTGCGCGCAAGCAGGAGTGGAAGCTGCTGAGCCAAGGCGAGAACGAGTTGGCTATGTGCCTGGCTTCGGAGGATAACGCCGCGCTGCTGAGCGATTATCCGTATCCGTTTAGGCTCGTCGCCCGCTATACGCTCGAGGACGCCGCCGTGCGCGTCTCCTATGAGGTGACCAACGAGGGCACCGAGGACATGCCGTTCTTTATCGGTGGGCATCCCGGCTTTAGGTGCCCGCTCGATGAGGGCGAGGCCTATACGGACTACGAGTTGCGCTTTGAGAAAGAAGAGGCTGCAGAGCTTTGCACCGCTGTCCCTTCGACTGGCTTGATTGACGTGGACAAGCGCTCCAAGAACCCCATGGTGGGAAAGACGCTGCCCCTGTCGCACGAGCTCTTCGATTTTGCGGAGACCATCTTTGACGTGCTCGAGAGCCGCCAGGTCACGCTTTCCAAAAAGGGCGAGGACAAGGGCGTTCGCCTGAGCTTTGAGGGCTTCCCATATCTCATTGTGTGGAGCAAGCCCGAGGGTGATTTTGTGGCAGTTGAGCCTTGGGGCGGCCTTTCGACCTGCTCCGATGAGGACGACGTGCTTGAGCATAAGCGTGGCTGCCTTGTCGCCAAGCCCAAGGAGACCGTCGTTCGCTCGTTCACGATTGAGATTCTGTAATTCCGTTTTGTCGACTCGTATCGCGAGGCACAAGGAGCCTGCGAGATAAGGAGCTAAAAATGATCCTCACCGTTACGATGAACCCGTCCGTCGATACACGCTATCAGCTCGATGAGCTCATTATCGACGACGTTAACCGTGTGACGCCCGAAAAGACCGCCGGCGGCAAGGGTCTCAACGTGGCCCGTGTACTGGGTCAGCTGGGCGACGACGTTGTGGCAACCGGTCTACTCGGCGGCCACATGGGCGCCTACATGGCCGAGCTCATGGATGCCAACGGCATTAAGAATGATTTTGTACCCATCAAGGGCGAGACTCGCATTTGCCTTAACATCCTCCACGCCGGCAACCAGACCGAGCTACTCGAGAGCGGCCCGACGATTGCCCCCGAGGAGCTCGATGCCTTTACCGCCAAGTTCGCCGAGCTTGCGAGCAAGGCCGCTGTCGTTACCATCTCGGGTTCGCTGCCCCGTGGTGTCGAGGCGGACTACTACGCCAAGATCACGGGCATTGCCGAGAACGCCGGCGCCAAGGTGCTGCTCGATACCTCGGGTGCTTCGCTCGAGGCCGCCCTTAAGTCCGAAGTTAAGCCCGAGCTGGTTAAGCCTAACCTGACCGAGATCAACGGCCTTCTGGGCACGAGCTTTACCACCGACGATGTGGACGAGCTCCGCGCCGCGCTCGCCTCTGATGCCCGCTTCTCCGATATCCCCTGGGTCGTCGTTTCCATGGGTGCCGCCGGTTCCGTGGGCTTCCATAACGGCCGTGCGTTCCGCGCCAAGACCCCCGATATCCCCGCCGTTAACGCTACGGGCTCTGGCGATTCGACCATTGCCGGCTTCGCACATGCGATTGCTGCTGGCGCGGATGACGAGACGGTGCTGCGTACCGCCAACACCTGCGGCAAGCTCAATGCCATGGATCCCATGACTGGCCACTTGGTTATGGATCGTTGGGATGATGTCTACAACGGCGTTGTCGTGACCGAGCTGTAGGAGCTTGTGCGCCGCCCCCGGCATCGGTTGCTTGCTTGTGGTTAGAGTCGACGACAAGTGCGGTAGCATTATGCCGGGGCGCGACGCCGATGCTGTCGTGTTCAATCCCGACCTTACCCTGGTCGAGGCGTATGTGGGTGGCAACAGCGTCGGTAATGCATTTACCGAGTAGCTGCCAAATAAACGATCCGAGAGGGGATTTAGATGATTTACGGTGCATTGGGCGATATCGAGGAATACCGCGGAATGCTCAAGGGCCTCGATGTGCTGATCGACTGGCTCGAGGAGAACGAGCCGGCGAAGCTCGAGGTCGGCAGCCATCCGATTCTGGGCGACAAGGTCTTTGCGAACGTCATGGCTCCCACGACGCGTCCCGAGGCCGAGGCTCACTATGAGACGCATCAGCGCTATCACGACCTGCAGATCGACGTCGAGGGTCGCGAGGCCTTTAAGGTCGCTACGGGCAGCCTGACGCTGGTCCAGGAGTTTGACGAGAAGGACGACTACGATCTGGTCGATTCCGACGCCTCGATCGCCGGCGATCTTGCTGACGACAAGTTTGCGCTGTTTGTTGCCGGCGAGCCTCACATGCCCACGCTCGAGTTCCCGGGCGATGGCGCGCAGCCGGTCAAGAAGATCTGCTTTAAGCTGCTTGCAGATGCTTACTGGGAGGAGTAGCGAACTGCTCGGTTGAGCTGCTCGTCTGATGGCGTGATTCCCCTAGGGAAATCACGCTAGGACCCCGCCAAACGTGTTTTCCCTAGGGGAGTCACGTTTGGCGGGGTTTTCGGTTTTTGAATAGGGAAGCCTCATTTATTTGCGAAGAACATCGGCTAGCCGCAGGATTGAAATCATCGACCGATAAGTGAGTTCCACTTTTTCGCCCGCAAGCAGTCGTTTCGAGCCAATCTCATCTAGCCCAACAAGCCGAGAAAACAGCGAGCCGCTCATCGTGCCATCGTCAATTGATTCCCTTATGGTCTTCAAAACGTCCGTATCATGAAGCGACGCCGAGCTGTAGGGGGCAACACGAGCGGAACTCTCAATTAACGACGAGACAAAAGGATGGAGATGCTTTGGACATAGTCCATCAAACACCACATCCCCATTGTCGTTCGAGCCGACCAGGCGCCAAGTATAATGATCGACCCAGTCATCCCCGTCGTATATGGCGTCCATGAGCAACTTCCCGTCTAGAGAGAGAAACCTATTTGGACATCGGGGCGCAAGACCGCAATCCGTATCGGACCTGCAGCAGCTCCAACCCAACGCACCACTTAGGTTCCCTTTCGTACATGTGTATCAATCTGCCCCGAAATGCCGGTGAATGCAATTCCAGACCCGTTTGTCGGATAGCAATCGACGTATTTTTGTTTTCCGCTCACAACCTTGTATAGATAAATCGTTCCAGCAAAAGAGAAGGGATCGTTCGCAATTTTGTCCGGAAGAACTTGCCACCTCAAAATCCCGCTACCAATATGGTCAAGCTTGACCGTTCCGCCGTCCCCCTCAAAAGTGGCAAGGGGATTTACCCCAGACTGAGAGTCGGCATCGCCCTCCTTAGCAGTTATCAGCAGGCTGCCCGTATAAGACTGCTAAGGCTCACCTTCAGGACAGGCAGCCTTGGCCCAAGAAGGGCCACTCAGGCAGAACAGTCCGAGCAACATCAATACCAGCAAAAGAAAACCCTTAGTTCTTTTCATCTATATCGCCAATATCTCTCGACATTTGTATATTGTGACTATTTTAGATCTATATGGCCAATTTGAGCCCTCACCATGGCAATTGTTGCAGCTGGGTTTCTTTTCATTAAGATTTCACTTTGGTAAATCCCCGCCCCTAAGCATTAAACCCGAAGTCCACCGAGTGGGCCGCCGTTGACGTGGCGATGTTTGGATTGGCGCGCACGCACTCAAAATCGGCAACAAAAAAGCCGCCCGAAGGCGGCTATCTTGTGTAATGGAGCCAGCGACCGGGCTCGAACCGGTGACCCCCGCTTTACGAGAGCGGTGCTCTACCAACTGAGCTACGCTGGCGGCCATATGATGACGCAACTGAGGCGTCAACGGCTGTCTATGATACGGGACATCGCACATCCGCGCAAGTGTTCTGACGGCTTTTCTCACTTTAAATGCACTAATATTAGAGGCGTGATGTCTGCAGTGCCCATTTGTTACTTGACCTGCTGTTGAGTTGGTGGTCGACGTCCCGCTCGTATGGGTCTCAAACAGAATGGGGCAGCCATGGCTCAACCCAAGATCCTTCTTACGCGTATCGACGACCGTTTCATTTACGGGCAAGATGTTGAGCTGTGGAACGAAGCCGTAGATGCTAACCTTGTCCTCGTCGTCAACGACGAGATTGCGGCGGATTCGCGTAAGTGGGCCCCTATGAGGGTGGCGGCGCCCGACGGCGTGTGGACGCGGTTTTTCTCGGTGCAAAGGACTATCGACATCATTCATACCGCAACGCCGCGTCAATGGATTCTGGTCATGGTAGCCTCACCTGCCGACGCGCTCGCGCTGGTTAAGGGCGGTGTGCCAATAACCAAGATCAGCATCGGCCATATGCAGGCAGGGGAGGGCAAGCGCTCTGCAACGCCTGCCGTTGCCGTAAGCGATGCAGATACCGCCGCCTTTAAAGAGCTGCAAGCGCTCGGCATAGAGCTAGAAATCCGTTATCTCCCCAGTTCCGCCCCCGACCCCATTGGCAATCTGTTCAACTGATCCCTTGGGGACGGAGGAAAACGGATCGTATTTTCCCGTGGAGGAGCGGCGAGATGCCCTCGGCCAGGAATTGGGGCCATCTACTACTTTTGGTCGCTTACCTCGAAGCACGATGAAAATCGCAATATTAAAACTGCAGGTAGCGAACGTGCGATTTTTGAAAATAGGGGCGTATGGTCAGGGGTGCGGGAGTAAAAGTAGTAGATGGGCGCAATCTGTAGCGCGCCGATTTCAGGCATGTTGGCACATGTGTCGGAGCTATGAAAAGAGTGTCCCTTTCGACTAGTCTTTTAGAACGTCAATGACTGCACCACAGCTTAAGCCGTTCGCAAAAATGGCTCCTAAATCTGTTTCGTTAATTGAATTGTGTAAATATGGTTAATCAGAGAACCGAAATTTGGTTAAATGGAAACTGTGAATTTGGTTAAACACGCTGGTAGCAATGGTGATAAATATGCCAAAAAAGTACTACACCAGAATTGTCGAAAATGAGCTCGACCAGCTGCTGGGTATATTCGGTGCCGTTCTTATCGAAGGACCGAAATGGTGTGGAAAGACGACCACGGCCGAGACCCGTGCGGCGTCTAGGCTCCTTCTCATGGACCCGTCCCGCAACTTCGAGAATCGCTTACGCGCCGAGACGGATCCGGCTCTTGCCGTTTCCGGCGAGGTGCCGCGGCTGATTGACGAGTGGCAGGAGGTTCCGAAACTTTGGGACGCGGCACGGTTTGAGTGCGACAACCGCGGTGGCGAGCCTGGTCAGTTCATATTTACGGGATCGGCAACACCGCGAGACGACGAACGTCCGATGCACAGTGGCGCTGGAAGATTCGCCAAACTGCGCATGGACACCATGACGCTTTTCGAACTCGGGAAATCCAGCGGTGCGGTTAAGCTATCGGGCATTATTTCTGGCGAAAAGTTCAATGGAGCTTTCGGGTCGTTGGACTCTGCCTCGATTGCCGAGTGCGTTGTTCGTGGCGGATGGCCTGCAGCGGCTGGACGCGATACGCGGGCTGCGTCCGCGATGGCCAAACGCTATATCGGCATAGTCGCCGAAGAAGATTTATCTCGTGTTGATGGCTCTCGCCGCGACCCTGAGAAGGTCAAAGCCGTCATCGAATCGCTTGCGCGAAATGAATCCACTTTGGCGACACTCAAGACGCTTGTAGCCGATCTTGGCGGAGAGGTGTCGAGACAGACGGCGGCATCATATATATCTCTTCTTGCTCGGGTTAGTTTCGTTCGCGATATTCCCGCGTGGAACCCTGCAATGAGATCTCCGGTGCATTTAAGAGACTCAAAGAAGCATCACCTCGCCGACCCGTCGCTGGCGGCCGCCGCACTCGGGGCGACCCCGGAGACACTACTGCTAGATTTCAAGACGCTCGGACTGCTTTTTGAATCGCTGGTGCTTCATGATTTGTGGGTTTATGCGCGAGCAAACGGAATGGGCCTCTATCACTATCATGATTCTCGCGATCTAGAAGTCGATGCGGTCATTGCGGCTCCCGGCGGAACGTGGATTCCGGTCGAAGTTAAACTCAGCTCTGCTCAAATCGAAGAGGCGTCTGACAGCCTTGTTGCTGTCGAGAAACGCATGGTTGCCGCCGGAAACAACCCGCCGGTTTCGAAAGTCGTGATCATTGGGTTTGGTTCGCAAGCCTATGTTACCGAGCGTGGCGTCCAAGTTGTTCCGCTGGATGTTCTCGCGCCGTAACGCGACGGTCGAAGCGGGACGGACGCCACCATTGCGCGCGAGGACACGGTACCATCGATGATGCGGCGGCCACATTCGACAAAGAGTGCCCACAACGACTAGTCGTTTAAGAACGTCGCAGGCGACTAGGTAGAAAAACGCCCGTCGGCGGTGGTGCCGGCGGGCGCTGGTGTGCGATATGTCGCGTTGTGGGCTTAATGCCTCATAAAGTGGTACTCGATCACATTGCTGTAGGGGTGACCCGGGCCCACAATGCCCTGCGGGAACAGCGGCTGGTGCGGCGTGTCGGGGTACATCTCGGCCTCGAGGGCAAAGCCGGCGCCCCAACCATAGTTGGCGTCGTCCTTGGCGTGCTCGTCGCCCAGCCAGTTGCCGGTGTAGAGCTGCACGCCCGGGGCGGTGGTGTAGTAGTCCAGCTCACGACCGGTCCACATCTCCTCGACGTGCATCGCGCGGCGCAGATTACGGCCGTACTGATAGCCATCGATACACAGGCAGTGGTCGTAGCCACGGGCTTGCTTAATCTGCGGGTCGTCGGCTTCCATGCCGGGAGCGACGGGGCGCAGCTCACGGAAGTCAAACGGCGTGCCCTCGACCGGAGCGATCTCGCCGGTGGGGATGTTCTGGTCGTTGATGGGCAGATAGTGGGCAGCGTTGACAACAAAGAAGTGCTCACAGTCCATGCCGGCGTTATGGCCGGCAAGGTTAAAGTACGTGTGGTTGGTCATGGACACGTACGTGGCGCGGTCGCTCTCGCAGCCATATTCGATGCGGAAGACGCCGGTGCGCGTCACGGTAAACACGGCCGTAAAGGTGCGGTTGCCGGGCAGGCCCAGCTCGCCATCCTCAAGCGAGGCGGTCATGCGAACGGCGTTGCGAGTCTCGTCGAGTTCAACGTCCCACACGCGTTTATGCAGGCCGTGCTCAAGATCGCTGTGTAGGTTATTGGCGCCCTCGTTGGCGGGCATATGCCAGTCCGTGCCGTCGATGGTGATCGTGGCGCCCGCGGTGCGGTTTGCCACGGGGCCGATGGTCGCGCCAAAGCAGGCGGGGTTGTCAAAGTAATCCTCGAGCTTATCGAAGCCCAGTGCCACATCGCGCACGTTGCCGGGAATGTCGGGCACATCGATACCCAGCACGGTGGCGCCATAGTCCATAATGCGAACGCTGATCTCGGGCCCGTTGAGGGTGTAACGATGAACGGGGGTACCGCACGGCGCGGTGCCGAAAAGCTCGGAAGTGATCATTTGGTTCCTAACATCGAGGTATTTCGGACAAACTGTAGCGCGAACAGGCGAGATTATCACTACACCCCACTAAAGCGGGGGGTATTTTTCTCAAAAAAGTGATGATTGGAGCTGTGCGGGCGTTCATTTTTGACGCGTACGAGTCTGATACAATTTGTTCGTTACTGTTTGAATGATATGCGCGCAAAGAACGGCGAGGATTCATCGTGATTAAGGCAGAGCGACAGGATAAGGTTCGTCAGCTGCTCGAGGAGCAGGGCACGGTCTCGGTCAAGGAGATTTCGGATGCGCTGGGCGTGTCGGACATGACGATCCGTCGCGACCTTGAGGAGCTTGCGAGCCTAGGCGAGATCGAGCGCGTGCACGGCGGAGCCCGCAGTGCACAGGGCCGTCCCCACGCTATGTTGCGCCACGAGTATTCGCACAGCGAAAAGCGCACTAAGCATGCCGAGGAAAAGCTGCAGATCGCGCGCCGCGCTGTGGAGCTTATCGAGGAAGGCTCGACCATCTTCTTGGGCACGGGCACCACGGTTGAGCAGATGGCCTCGATGCTGCCGGCGTTTCGCCTGCGTATCGTGACCAATTCGCTTTCGGTGTTCAACCTGCTCGAGGAGCGCGAGGACTGCGAGCTGTGCCTCGTGGGCGGTATGTACCGCCGCCGCACTGCCGCTTTTGTGGGGCCGACGGCCGAGGATACCCTACGTGCACTGGGCATCGATGCGGCGTTTATCGGCGCCAACGGTATCTTGGACGGTGACGTATCCACGTCCAACATGGACGAGGGCCGTATCCAGCAGCTCGCCTTTAGCAAGGCGGACTCGCGCTATCTGATCGCCGACTCCAGCAAGATCGGCAAGCGCGATTTCTATACCTTCTGTCGCCTGGACAATTTAGACGCCGTGGTGTGCGAGCCAGGTATCGCCGCCGAGGACCGCGCCGCCATCGAGGAACACACGCAGGTCATCTGCTAGCTCGTGCTGCCGGGCTAGACCAGGCGGGCGTAGTCCTGTGACTGGTGAAAGACATGGGCGATATAGATCGTATCGCGCTCACACTTGTAAAGACACACGTAGTTGTTGACGGGAAACGATCGATAATTGCGTGCCGCCAGCTCTCGTATATGGGAGAGAGGCCGTAGGAGCGGCTGCTCGCGAAGCAGATCAAGCTGATATTCAAACTCAGCGACAAAATTGCCTGCTGCACGTGGATTCATGAGGATTTGAGCAAGGTATCCGACAATACTCTCGTATTCGTATCGTGCGCTTTTGAGTATTACGACGTTATAGGTCATATTTGTCTCGTATCGAGGTCGCGAAGGAGTCGTAGTCGCTGTAGTCGCCTTGCGATATCTCGTCTTCTGCCAGCATCATGCGAGACAGCAGCTTGGCTTTGGCGATTTCGTCTTGCATGAGGCGATACTGGTCGCTGCTGATGCAGTGCATGGCCTCGTAGCCGTTCTTGGTTACGGTGACGTCGCGCTCGGACTCAACAAGCGCGGTAAATGCAGCGGTGTCCTTCATGTCTCGGACAGGCACACAGGTGGGCATAGGTACCTCCTTTGCGTTGGGATATAATTGTACCACACCGTATCGAATAATCGGCGTCGCCGAATTGTCTCGGTCTGTAACAGCTGGGACCGAAAACCCGGCTCGATGTTACAGATTGAGACAAACGTGCGGCGCGGGCCGCTCAAAAGCAAAAAAGGCAGATACGACCAAGGATGTGGGGCATCCACCGGGAAGGTCGTATCCGCCACACGGAAAGAGGCGCATGGACGCAGCGCCCATGCAATCGGGATTGGTAAGGCGCTCAATCGCGCGCGATAGTCGCGGCGGCCGGTGGAGCAGGCTTGCAAGCAGGGGCAAGTGACACGCTCAACACGATTCTAAAAACAAAAAGGCCAGGATGCAGTTCATCCGGTGGTGTGTTCATCGCCTTCGTTGCCAGATTGCTCTGCACGCTGGCGCGTTGCGACGAGTTATGAGCCCATATCATGCTGAGAAGGCAAAGCCCAAGAACAAAAGTATCCCCGTCGGACCTAAGTTCCGACGGGGGCTACGGTGCGCTATCGCGCTGAATGGGTGTGATTACAATTGAGTGGCACAGGTACCCTCAACCATAGCGGGAACAGCGGCAACGCCCTGCTCGACCATGCAGTTTACATCGATATCGGTGTAGAACGCGATGTGGTTGGTGAGCAGCACGTTGGGGAACTGGCGTAGGTAAGCCATCTTGCGGTTGGCAAGAATGTCGTGCATACGGTTCTCATGGTAGATGCCCACTTCGTCCTCGAAGACGTCCATAGCAAGCGCACCGATCTTTTCGGACTCAATCGCCTCGATGACGGCATCGGTGTCGATGAGCTCGCCGCGCGAGACGTTGACGATGGTCACATCTTCGCGCATCTTGGCGATGGCATCGGCATTGATGATGCCGCGGGTGGAGTCCATGAGGGGCACGTGCAGGGTGATGACGTCGGAGTTGGCAACGAGCGTATCCATGTCAACGTACTCGAGGCTGTCGCGGTTTGCCAGCTCGGCATTGGGGTAGGGATCGTAGGCCAAGATCTTGCAGCCAAAGCCGGAGAGGTTGTCGATGACGGTGCGACCAATGCGGCCGGTGCCAACCACGCCCACGGTCAGCGTGCGCAGTTCGCGGCCCAGCAGCCCGTCCAGGGAGTAGTCATTCACCTGCTGGCGCCAAATGGCGGCCTTGCAGCGGCGCAAGGCCATCAGGATGAGCATAACGGTGAACTCGGCAACGCCGTAGGGCGGATAGGCGGTGTTGCACACCTTGATGCCCAGCTCCTGGGCGCGCTTGACGTCCACGTGGTTGAAGCCGACGCAGCGGATAGCGATGTAACGAACGCCCAGCTCGTGCGCGCGCTCCACCAAAGCGGCGGACATCACGGATTTGTTGTTGATGATGATTCCCTCGCAGCCTGCAACGGAGTCAATGTTAGCTTCGGAGAGGATTTGAGTGTCAAAGGAGATGGAGTAGCCTGCTGGAAGATTGGCGGCAGCGCGCATGTAGGCGGCAACCTCGTCGTCGCGCAATTCGAACAGTCTGATGTTCATAGCGTTCCTTTTCTATGTCGGCGTATGATACGTCGCGGCCGGTGCCCATGTGGCCCGTCCGCCGCGCTCGGGGATACCGTTCCCGTGGCGCATTCATCGTCGTTACGATAATAGGCGGTTTTTTCGTGCTGCAACATCGCATAACCAGCACTTCCACGATTGCTATTTCACCTACGCGGTGAAAGATTTGAATGTGCGTGAAATTGGCAGGTCCTATGACGGAAGGTATAGTTATCTGAGACGATGATAGGAGGGTGCCGTGAGTTCCGATCGAAGCAGGGAAATTGTTCGTATTCTCGAAAGCGGGGCGTCCTGGACCACGGCGTCTCAGATCGCTTCGCAGGTTGGATGCTCTTCCCGTACTGTCAAAAGCGACATCACCGCGCTTAATCGCACCCATGAGGGCATGATTGTTGCCAGCTCGAAGGGCTATCGTATCGAGGATGCCACAGCAGCGGCGCAGCTGCTGTCGCAGCAGGCGAACGAGGTGCCGCAGACGGCCGAGGCGCGCAAGCGTTATATTCTGTTTGAACTGCTGATGCGCCACCGCAAGGTGCGCGCGGCCGATTTGGCGGAAAGCCTCTATATCTCGCTTGCGACGCTCGATAATGAGCTGGTTGCCATCAAACGAGAGTTGTCCGGGTACGGCCTGGTGCTGCGTTCGCGCGCGGGCTCGCTGTATATCGAGGGCAGTGCATCGGGTGAGAAGAAGATGGTCAACCAGCTGATCTTTGACGAGACGAAGGACTATTTCAGCCAAATCGACCTTATCAATCGCTATTTCCCCAAGCTCGACCTCGCGCAGTTGCAGGAGCGCATCGACGCATGCCTGAAGCGCCGCGGGTTCTACATCAACGGCTATGCGCTCTCGAGCCTCATCATACATATTGCCATCTTCGTGGAGCGCACAAGCAATGGGTCCGAGTCGGTACCGACGACGGTCAAGGCGGCTCAGCCCGCCGGTAACGAGGCGCGCGAGGGTCTTGACGAGGTGGCGGGTGAGGTTTGCGCGGCTATCGAGGGCCTTTTCTCTGTGCTCGTGTCCGATGCCGATCGCGATGCCGTCCGCTTGATGCTGGGTGCAAACTTGATTCATGCGAATCGTTTTGAACCAAGTGACCCGGAGCACCGGCATGCGCGCGAGCTGTTGGGTGCGATTGTGGAGCGCGTGCACGATCAATTCGGGCTTAATTTGAGCGATGGCGAGTTTGAGCTTCGTTTCTCTCTGCATCTGGCCAATATGCTATCCCGCGTGCGCTGCGGGATGCTGTTGCGTAACCCGCAGCTCGAGGCCATCAAGAGCAGTCAACCGTTTATTTACGATGTTGCGGTGTTTGTCGCCGATGTCATCGCTGCGGAGACCGGCGTTTCTGTCAGCGAAGACGAAATCGCCTACATCGCGCTCCACGTGGGGTGCTTGGTGGAGGGGCAGCGCGCCAATGCCGATAAACTGCATGCGCTGGTGGTGTGCACACGTCACAACGCCTACGAGACTCATATCGACAGTTTCCTCGATGCCCTTGATGCTTGTGTGGTGGTTGAGGGTATCGTGCCTGCCATCGACGCGGCGGGTGACATCTCGCGCGTTGACCTCGTGATTTCAACCGTGCCGCTGTCGGGGTATTGCCCGGTACCGGTGGTTAATGTCTCTCCGTTCTTTAGCAAGCAAGATATTTCGCTGATGCGTGAGCGTGTCGAAGCGCTGCTTAAGGCGCGCCTGCGGACAAACCTTGAGTGCAGCATGCGCACCTTCTTCACCGAGGATTTCTTTGCGATCGAGCCCGAGGTTGACGATTGGCGCGATGCGATTTGCAAGATGAGTGCGCCGCTGATCGAGGGTGGCTACGCGTTTGAGAATTTTACTGAGCGCCTACTGGAGCGTGAGGACATCAGCTCCAGTGCATACTGTGACATCGCGATGCCACACCCGCTCGATATGGACGCCAAGCGCACTGCCGTCTCGGTCGCTCTGTTCCCGCGCGGCCTTGCGTGGAACAACGCGACGGTGCATGCGGTGATCATGCTGTCGATTACCCGTGATGACCGGGCGTTTTTTGGCGAGCTGTTCAATTACATCTCGGGCGTGCTACTCAAGCCCGGTGCTGTGCGCGCCATCTCCCATGCAAAAAGCTACCAGGAGTTCTTGGACGCCCTGTTGCGTTGTGCGTAGGGTTTGCGTACAAGCGGGGGTGGCTACGTCAAAAAGGCCCTCCGTCGGGTGGTCGCCTTCTCGCTTGTCGCTTCGCGACATTTCAACTCATAAATAACAACGCCCGCTCGAGCACATACTCGGGCGGGCGTTGCATGAAAGGAGGGCCTTTGATACGCGGGCGAGGTCTACTTGATGAGCTGGTGGGTAGCCATGCGATCCATGGCCTCGATGACCAGCTTGCGAGGCATGCCCAGGTTCAAGCGCACGAAGTCGGCGCCGTTCGCGACATAGAAGGTGCCATCGCCCACGATGACGCCCGCCTTCGCTGCCATGTGGTTGCAGATTTCGGTTGCCGTGGCGCCCGTGCCAGCGATGTTCACCCACGGTAGGTAGGATGCATCCATACGCATGAGCTCCCAACCCTTCATCTTCTCCTCGATGAAGGCGGCGGTCTGTGCATAAGACTCGCGCAGATAGTCGGTGATCTGGTCCAGCCACTCCTCGGACTCATCGTAAGCGGCGATGATGGCGGCGCAGCCAAACGTGTTGGGAGAGGTAATAGAGTTCATCTCCAGGCGATGGCGGAAGATAGTGCGGATGCGCTCGCTGGGGATCATAGAGTAGGAAGTCTTGAGGCCGCCCAGATTAAAGCCCTTGTTGGGCGAGGTGAGTACGATAAGGTTGTCCAGATAACGCTCGGGCAGCTGCAGGGCCGAGATGAACGAGCCGGCCATGATGTGCTCGCAGTGAACCTCATCGACCACCAGTAAGCAGTTGTACTTGTGGCAGATCTCGGCGACGCGGGTGATTTCATCGAGCGTCCAGATGCGACCACCGGGGTTGTGCGGCGAGCAGAACAGGTGCACGCGTGGACGGAAACGATCCATCTGTTCCTCGAGCAGGTCGAAGTCGATGCGATAGGTGCGATCGCGATAGATGAGCGGGTTTTCGATTACGCGGAACCCGTTGTTGTGCGCCGCGTAGCCAAAGGGGTCGTAGACCGGCGTGTTGAGGATGACGCAGTCGTTGGGCTGGCAGAATGCCTGATACAGGTAGTGGATGGTCGGGACGGTTCCATAGGCGAGCGTGATCCACTCGCGCTTGACCTCGTTGTTATGGCGGCGGCGCTGCCAGTTGATGACGGCGTTGTAAAAGCCGTTGTGCGCATAGCCATAGCCGTATGCTCCGTTTTGGGCTACCTCGGCCAGACGCGTGCAGATTGCGGGGGCGGCGGCAAAGTCCATGTCGGCGATCCACATGGGAATGTAGTCATCCCCAGCCTTAGGGAATTTCTGCTTGATGATGGCGGGGTCCCACTTGCGAGCGTGATCGAGCGAGCGGTCAGCCATGAAATCGAAGTCGTAAACCGGCATAAGGTATCCTCCTCGGCGATATAGGCGCGACCCGCGGATGTGGGTCGCACACCGCCGGCGTGGTTCGCATCAGCGGCGTATGTTGCAGATAAGTATGACAAAGATGCATATGGAGCCCCATCCCCAGTAATTGCACGGCCGTGGTGAAAGGGGAGGGGCTTTCACCGTTTCACCGCTACGGTGAAAGCCCGGATACATCATTTGCGGCGCGCTGTCGATACACTCGCATACAGACGCCGCCACTACGGGCGCCGCCATACGACCACAAGGGGGGGTTACCTATGAACAAGGAGCTTATGTTCGCCTTGAGCAACGCCGACGCTGTCGCTTGCCGCGAGGGCGAGGTCCGCTCCATCATGCATGCCGAGCTTGACGATATCGCCGACGCCGTCGAGTACGACAAACTCGGTTCGATCATGTTTAAGAGCGCGGGTACCGAGGAGAATCCGGTCCGCATTCTGTTCACCGGCCACATGGACGAGGCCGGCTTTATGGTTCGCTATATTTCCGATATCGGCATGGTTCATGTGATCGGCGTGGGCGGCCCGCGTAAGAACAGCGTCGAGAGCCAGATTGTGCGCATCAAGACGCGTAGCGGCGAGAAAGTTCGCGGCGTGTTGTTTGCCAAGCGCGATACCGACGGCACTCCGACCGATATGTACATCGACTTTGGCTGCGAGACGGCTGAAGAAGTCCGTGAGCTGGGCATTGAGATTGGCGACTGGGGAACCTTTGCGGCCGAGTGCGAGCTCAAGCCCGTGAGTGACATTCTGCTGGGCAAGGCGTTCGACGACCGCGCCGGTGTGTATGTGGTGACCGAGGCCATGAAGCGCCTGGCCAACACCCCGCACGCAGCCGAGCTGTGGTTCGCCGGTTCCTCTTCCGAGGAGGTTGGCTGCCGTGGTGCTCAGACGGCTGCGGCGCACCTGGATGCCGATATCGTCATCCCAGTGGACATCGCTAATCCGCCCGAGTTCGATCGCGGTTGGAATAACAGCCGCAAGAACGGCCACGGTCCCATGATCGTGCACTACGACCGCATGCATGTCCCCAACGAGAAGCTGCTGCACTTCATCGTGGACACCGCCGAGAAGAACAACATCCCCTTCCAGCGTGACCTGTTCAAGGGCGGCGGCACCGATGCCGGCACCGCTCATCTAGTGGGAGACGGCAAGCTGGCAACGGTGATCGGCGTGCCGTTGCGCTACTGCCACGGTTCGTGGTCTGTCATGCGTGGTGCCGATTTGGACGCGGCAGTCGATCTGGTATGCGCGCTGGCAACCTCGATCGATCGCGTCACCTATGAGGAGCTTAAGAGCTTCGAGTAGCGCTTCGGCAGTCAACGGTTTCAATCGGGCGCGCCGTCAAAGCGGTGACGTGCCCGCCGAGCAGAAAGGGATTATCCCGGTGGAAAACAACGAACAGCAAATCATGACCATCATCGGCTCTGCCGGCGCCAGCAAGGGCAAGGCGTTCGCCGCGCTCGCTTGCGTGCGTGAGCGCGACTACGAGGGCGCCCGTGCGCTGCTTGCCGAAGCCAAGGAGGCCGATCTGGCCGCCCATGCCGCCCAGACCGAGGTGATTACCCAGGCCCTGTCCGGCGCGGAGAACGCCGCCGCTGCGAGCCTGCTTATGGTCCATGCCCAGGATCACTACATGACCTCTCAGCTCGCCCGTGACCTCATCGAGGAGATCGTCAAGATCTTCGAGGAGCGCGACGCCGAGGCCAAGCAGGCGTAAGAAACACGTCTGCGAAGGAGCGAAGCGCGCTACGAGCGCTGCGGTCCGTTCCTTCTCCAACAGTATTCAATTGCCGTTAGAAAGGGATAAACAATGGCAAAGATGAACATCGTTTTGTGCTGTGCCGGTGGTTTCTCCACCACCATGCTGATGGATCGCATCAAGCAGACGATCCACAACAGCCAGAAGCTCAACGACGATGACTTTGAGCTCAAGGCCATCGCTGCCGACCTGCTGGACCAGGAGGTCGACCACATGGACGCGTTGATTATGGGTCCTCAGATCGCCCATAAGCTCGAGTCCATCAAGCCCCTGATTGAGCCTCGTCACATCCCATACGTGATCGTCGATCAGGAGACCTACGGCAAGATGGACGGTGCTACCGTGTTTAAGCAGCTGCTCATCGCCAAGAAGAAGGCTGACATGGCCCGCGAGGCCGCCGAGGCAAACCAGTAAGCCCCTGTTTGATATTTCCTGAAGTGGAGGATGCGACGTATGTCGGAAGCTGTAGAGAAAAAGCAGAGTGCCTTTGATAAATTCGAAAACCTGCTGAACACCTATCTTGGCCCTGTTGCCGAGAAGATGGACAAGCAACGTCACCTGTCCGCAGTTAAGAAGGCCATGATCGCCATGACCCCGCTGCTACTGATTGGTTCGTTCTGCCTGATCCCGGCCGCCATTCCCAACATGATTGGCGAGACCAACCCCATCTCCGTTTGGATTCTGAACAACACCCAGTACTTCGATTTGGCCTATAACGTTTCCATGGGCCTGATGTCGGTCTTCGTTTCCGTCGTTACCGCCTACCACCTGGCCAAGTCCTATGAGCTGGACGCTCCCGGCTCCATGTCCATGGCCCTCGTTGCCTTCCTGTTGCTCGGCATGGAAATGGACGAGGCCGGCGGCATCGCGCTGCGTGGCATGGGTTCCAAGGGTCTGTTTGTTGCCATGGTCGCTTCGCTACTCGCGGTCGAGGTGTACCGTTGGTGCAAGAAGCGTCACTTCACCATCAAGATGCCTGATACCGTGCCCGACTTCATCTCGAGCTCCTTCGAGATCATCCCGGTCACCGCTATCGTCATCGGCCTGTTCTTGGGTATCCGTGTTCTGTGTCAGGGCGTTTTCGGCATCATGCCCAACGAGATCTTCTCGATCATCCTGGCCCCGCTCGTCGGTTCGATGGACAGCCCGCTCGCGGTTACCTTCTACCACATCCTGCGCTGCTTCATCTTCTTCTTCGGCATTCACCCCTCCGTTCTGTCGCCGATTGTTCAGCCGATTTCCACGCAGTTCCTGGCTGAGAACATCGCTGCGGTTCAGGCCGGTGGTGTCGCTACCCACATCTTCACCCCTGGCCCCATGTCCGCATTTGGCGGTTTCACCGGCCTGGGTGTGACCATGGGCGTTGTTATCTGGTTCATGTTCTCCAAGTCCAAGGTCCAGCGCGAGATCGGCCGCATCGCTTTCATCCCGTCGCTGTTCGGCGTAAACGAGCCGATTCTGTTCGGTGCTCCGATTGTTCTGAATCCGATTTTCTTTATCCCGTTCGTTATCTTCGGCGGCATCCTGTCCTCCATCCCGTTCTGGTTCATGAGCTGGGGCTGGGTACCCTGCTCTACCTTCACGCCTCCTTACGTCGGTGTGTTCCTGGAAGGCTTCCTGACCAACATGTCTTGGACCTCGATTGCGGCCAACGTGGTTCAGCTGGTCCTTGCACTGATCGTGTACTACCCCTTCTGCAAGGTTGCCGAGAAGCGTGCATTGGCTGAAGAGGCTCGTATGGCTGCCGAGAAACATTCCGAGATCTCTGCTGAGGACGAGGCTCTGCTCGAGGATCTTGACCTCGACTTCTAATCAAGTGGAATAGCAGGCGCCTGCACCTGCTGATTTTGAAAGTATGAAAGCCCGGCGATGGGGGAGACTTCATTGTCGGGCTCCTTTGAAAGGCGCTACGTTCGATGAATGCACATGTGGATAATATCCGTACCTTCTTGGACGAGCACGAGTTCGACGCATTGCTGATCAAGAGTAAAACCATGAAGCGCTACCTGGGCACGTTGACCGGTAGCGGTTGCAAGGTGCTCATCACGCGTGACCGCGGTTTTCTCATCATGGACGGCCGCTATGTGAACGAGGCCCAGGGTCGCGAGTTCGATCTGGAGTTCCGTGTTCACGAACAGGGGAAGAGCTATTTGGTCGAGCTCGAGCGTGCACTCAAGGAGTGCGGCTGTGCCACGGTGGGCATCGAGGAGTCCGAAATCTCAATCTCGGAGTATCGCAACTTGGAGGGCTTGGGCTTTGGCACTACGCTGCTGGGCAGCGAGATGGCGCTGATGCGCCTGCGCAAGGACGAGGCTGAGATTGCTGCGGTCCAGCATGCGGTCGATGTTGCCGATGACGTGTACGCCAAGGTGATCGAGCAGTTGCACGTGGATATGACTGAATTTGAAATCTCCGCACTCGTGCACTATTACTCGATTGCCGCCGGTGCCGAGGCAATGTCGTTCGATACCATCGTTGCCACCGGCGAGCGCAGCGCCATGCCTCATGGCCGTCCTACCGACCGTCGGGTCCAAGCACATGAGCCGATCCTGATTGACTTCGGTGTGCAGATCAACGGTTATCAGTCAGATATGACGCGCGTGTGCTTCCTGGGCGCCCCGACCGACCGGATGGCTCATGTGTACGAGACCGTTTTGAATGCTCATCTTGCGGGCATCGATACCATTCGTTGCGGTGTGGTGGCGCGCGATGTGGATGCGGCCGCACGTCGTGTAATCAACGAAGCGGGTTACGGTGAGTATTTCACCCATGGTCTTGGTCATGGTATCGGCATGGGTGGCGACTTGCCGCTGCTAAACCCCTCTGGTGAGATTGTGCTCGACAACGGAATGATCATGTCTTGCGAGCCGGGCGTATATATTCCTGGAGTCGGAGGCGTGCGCATTGAAGACGACGTCTTGTTGAAAGACGGCGTTGCATGCCCGCTTAACCATACTGATAAGCAGCTGCGCATTCTGAATGTGAGGTAGCGCATGGCTAAAAAGCGCAAGGAACGGCCGCGTGCGGCGACCGCGGAGCAGATGCCTTCTCCTGCGGCGAGCACTGTGAGCAAGATTCACAAGGAATCGAAGGCTAATGCATCCTCGATTCTGCCGGCGCCCCCGCTGTCGCGTTTGTACGCGTACGTTATCGACTGGATTTTGGGTGGTATTGTCTCTGGCTTGCCGGCCGTGTTGGTTTATCTTGCGCTGACCCACAAGAACGCGATGCTCCCCGACCTGTACGTGTTTGAGGCAATGGGGTATCCCTGGAGCGTCGGTATCGTGGTCGGACTATCGTGCGTGCTCGCCGCTATCGCATACTTTGTGCTGATTCCGTTGCTGGCGTGGCCGGGGCAAACGCCGGGCAAGCGCATCGCGCATGTTCGTGTCGCTACGCTTGATGGCGGCTTGCCTTCCGTCGGACGCTTGATTTGGCGTCAGGTTATCGTTGGCTTTTTGCTCGAAGGCAGCGGGTATGTGGTGTCCCGATATATTCGCGAGACAATGGTGCTTGTCACCCGCGTTGACGTGAATTATTACTGGGAAATCGCGGGCATGATTATTACAGCGGTGTCTCTGCTCATGTTCCTGATCGTCCCCGCGCGCCGGTGCGTTCACGATTGCCTGGCTGGCACGCGCGTGGTTCCCACTGAGGGGCATCCGCTGTATCAGGACTAGTCACCTGTGAATTTGCCGCGGCGACGTTGTCCGCGGCCTACTTGTTGTATGCATGCGTAATGTCCGGCATGCTTCTACCTTGCCTAACGCGCGCGTTGGGCTAAATGAATTGGTCGGTCTACGACGAAGGAGTTAGAAATGTATAGCAAGAACGTTATGGTCGTTAACCCCACTGGTCTGCATGCTCGCCCTGCAGCGACGCTGGCGACCGAGGCTGCTAAGTTTGCCTCGAAGATTGAGGTTCGCAACGCCTCCAAGGATGGTGACTTCAAGGACGCTAAGTCCATGATTGCCATCATGACCTTGGGTATCACCCAGAACGATGAGGTCGAGTTGCGTGCCGAGGGCGACGACGAGGTTGCCGCCGTTGACGCGTTGGTCGCTCTTATTGAGGGCGGTTTCGGCGAGTAGCGCACTCTTGATGCGGACGGGTGCGCGTTCTTGCGCGCCGTCGATTTTGGCAAGAACGCCAATGCAGATGCCCTTCTCCGAGCAATCGGGGAGGGGCGTTTTATTGTGAGTTTGAGTGGCACGTCCGCCGAGGTTCCTGATAGTTCGCGCTATCTTATCGCCGACTCCAGCAAAATCGGCAAGCGTGACTTCTGCACGTTCTGCCGCCTGGACAATTTGGACGCCGTGGTGTGCGAGCCGGATATTGACGATGAGGATCGCGCCGCCATCGAGGAGCATACGCAGGTTATTTGCTAGCTGGCGTCGCGAGAGATGCTTCTGCCCCCTGCCGTCACAGGGGATTGTTGCGTCAACATTTTCTGTCTTTCAAATAGGTACGCACGCAGATATAGGTTTCCCTTTGCGACGAGTTGCGGCTGTTTCACGGTGCGGCATAGCATCTGTTATACATAAAGCTCGGTATTATTGTGTATTCTGACCATTGCAATGGTCGGTATTTTTGTATTATTCGATATATATAAGGGTCGGTATTTTTGTAAACTAGCAGGTAATTTATGCTGAGGTGAGCTTATGTTTAAACGGAAGGCATATGAGCGTCTGCAGGAGTGGAAAGAACGCTCGCAAGGGCGCACTGCGGTGCTTATTGAGGGTGCAAGACGCGTTGGCAAAACGACACTCGTAAAGTGCTTCGCGCAAAATGAATACAAGGACTACCTTTACATTGACTTTTCGGCTGCAAGCAAAGCCACGCTCGATATATTTCTGAATCATCGTGAAGATGTCGATCTTTTTTTACGCATGCTTCAGCTGCAGTATGGCAAGGCCCTCGTGCCGAGAGAATCACTGGTCATTTTTGATGAAGTGCAGCGGTTTCCCATCGCGCGCGAATACATAAAGCATCTTGTAGAAGACGGCAGATTTGATTACATCGAGACGGGCTCTCTCGTCTCCATCAAAAAGAATGTCGAAAGCATTGTTATTCCGTCAGAGGAAGAAAGAATCCCTCTCGAGCCCCTCGATTTTGAGGAGTATCTTTGGGCGACCGGAAAGGATCTTTACGCGGAAGAGATCCGTAAAGCGTGCGAATCTCGGACCGCGCTTCCGGACGGTGCTCATGCGACGTGCATGAGATTGTTTGATGAGTATATGCTTGTCGGCGGTATGCCTCAGTCGGTAGATTCCTTTGTGGCAGAGAATGATTTTAGAGGAAGCGACAGGGTTAAACGGCAGATTATCGCGCTGTACAGGGAGGACATTGCCAAGTTTGGAGGTTCGGACGCTAGACGTGCGCGGGCGGTTTATGACGACATTCCGGGTCAATTATCTGCGGCAAATAAACGGTTTAAATTTGACAGCTTGGAGAAAGGGTCCCGTTTTGAGACATATGAGTCGGCGTTAATTTGGCTTGAGGATGCGCGACTGATTAACCGTTGCTATTTATGCAGCGATCCGAGCGTGGGTTACCGCTTGCACGAGGACGCGTCTTCGCTTAAATGCTATATGGCGGACACGGGATTGCTCGTGAGCTTGGCGTTTGATGATGGTCCGGACCTTATGGATGTCCATAGAGATATTCAGTTTGGAAGAATTTCGATTAATAAAGGAATGTTGATCGAGAATATCGTGGCACAGCAGCTCAAGAGTCTGGGGCATTCGCTTTTTTATTACAGCTGGCAGGAGCCTTCCAAAACGGAGGGGAGTCGTCCCAGAACGCGTGAGATTGATTTTCTTGTTTCGCGCGGCTTTGAAGATGCGGCTAGAAAACCGCGGGTCACTCCTGTTGAAGTTAAATCTTCCAAATCGTATTCAACAATCTCACTTGACGATTTCGGCAGAAGATTTGAACGACGAGTCGGAGAGGAGATAGTTCTTCACCCAAAACAGCTCAGGGCTGAAGGGCATAGGATATATCTTCCTCTGTATATGACGATCTTTATCTGATCGATGGCATGCGGTCGCGCCGCCATCGAGGAACACACGCAGGTCATTTGCTAGCCGATGCCGCGGGGCTAGATCAGGCGGGCGTAGTCCTGTGACTGGTGAAAGACATGGGCGATATAGATCGTATCGTGCTCAAACTTGTAAAGACAGGTGTAGTTGTTGACGGGAAACGATCGGTAATTACGTGCCGCCAGCTCTCGTATGTGTGAGAGAGGTCGTAGGAGCGGCTGCTCGCGAAGCAGATCAAGCTGATATTCAAACTCAGCGACAAAATTGCCCGCTGCGCGCGGATTCTTGAGGATTTGGGCAAGGTATCCAACGATACTCTCGTACTCATATCGCGCGCTTTTGAGTATTGCGACGTTATAGGTCATATTTGTCTCGTATCGAGGTCGCGAAGGAGTCGTAGTCGCTGTAGTCGCCTTGCGATATCTCGTCTTCTGCCAGCATCATGCGAGACAGCAGCTTGGCTTTGGCGATTTCGTCTTGCATGAGGCGATACTGGTCGCTGCTGATGCAGTGCATGGCCTCGTAGCCGTTCTTGGTTACGGTGACGTCGCGCTCGGACTCAACAAGCGCGGTAAATGCAGCGGTGTCCTTCATGTCTCGGACGGGCACACAGGTGGGCATAGGTACCTCCTTTGCGTTGGGACATAATTGTACCACGGCGCATCAAAAAATCGGTACCGTTAAGTTGTCTCGATCTGTAACAGCTGGGATCAAAAATCTCGGCCAGATGTTACAGATTTAGATTGAGAGGATTGGCCGGTGAGTTTATCTAAATCTGTAACAACTGGACATCAAAAACCGGGTTTAGTGTTACAGATCGAGACAATCCGGCTCGGACTCCCCGGTTCATCTCGATCTGTAACAGGTAGGACCGAAAAACTCGGCTAGATGTTACAGATCGAGACAAACGGCCCTCGACGACCCGTCCAAAAACATAAAGACCGGGGGCGGCGCGCCGTGTGACGTGCCGCCCCCGGCTGAGAAATGGGGACAAGTTATGTGAGCAGGGCAATTACGCCAACTGCAAGCCACTAGTCCAGACGACGGGTCTGCGCCACGTGCTTGTACCAGTAGGCGCTTGCCTTGGGCGTGCGCTTCTGGGTTTCAAAGTCTACGTAGAAGAAGCCGTAGCGCTTGTTGTAGCCGTTGGTCCAGGAGAACTGGTCCTGCAGGCTCCACAGGAAGTAGCCGCCCACGTTGACGCCCACCTCCATGGCCTTAAGCAGCCAGCGCAGGTGCTGCTCGATGTAGTCGATGCGCGGCTGGTCGTCCACAAAGCCGTCCTTGTAGGGGTCCTTGTAGCCCATACCGTTTTCGGTAATGAAAATCTGCTTGTAGTTGGGGTAGCGCTGTTTAATGTAGACGAGCAGATCGAACAGACCCTCGGGATAGATGATCCAGTCCCAGTCGGTGGTGGGGATGCCGGGCTTGTTCACATGCTCGCCAATGCCCTTGACGCGCCAGCGGCCGGTACCCTTCTCGCCCGTGCCGTTGTGGTGCAGGTCGTTCTCGCCGTCGTAGGCCTTGAGGAAACGGCACTGGTAGTTGTTGACACCCAGGTAGTCGTTGTAGAGCGCGGCCTCGCGCATAATCTCGAGGTCCTTGTCCAGGATCTCGATGGTGCCGCCCGAGACGGCAGCCAGGCGGTTGGCGCACTCGAGGGTGTCGGGGGCATAGTCGCCGCGGAAGGTGGCGTCAAGCAGGAACTGGTTTTGCAGCACGTGCTCGTTGTTGGCGGCCTTGATGTCGGCGGGGTCGTTCTCGTTGAGCGGGTACTTGAACTCCAACGACTGAATGACGCCGATCTTGCCCTTAAAGCCGCCGTTGTGGAAGGCCAGCACAGCCTTGGCGTGGGCAAGCATCATGTTGTGCTCGCACTGGAAGGCCTCGGCCAGATGAGCTTTGACGCCGCCGGGGAAGGTGCCCTCGATGTAGGTGTTGGAGGCGTCAGCCCAGATCTCGTTAAAGGTGAACCAATAGGTCACCTGGTCAGCGTATTCCTTAAAGCAGAAGGTGGCAAAGTCCACAAAGGCGTCGATGGTCTCGCGATTGAGGAAGTCGCCCTTCTCAAAGAGGGGCAGCGGCGTGTCAAAGTGATGCAGCGTGACAAACGGCTCAACGTGGTGCTTGTGGCACTCGGCAAAGAGATCGTGGTAGAACTGCACGCCCTCGGCGTTGATCTCGCCGGTGCCGTTGGGGAAGATGCGGCTCCAGGCAATGGAGAGGCGGATGCCGTTGATGCCGAACTCCTCGCACAGCTCCAGATCGACGGGGTACTGGTTGTAGAAGTCGGAGGCGGGGTCGGGGGAGAAACGGCCCTGGGCCTCCAGGAAGTCGTCCCAGGCGACCTTGCCCTTTCCGTGGGTGCGGGTCTCGCCTTCTACCTGGTAGGCAGCGGTGGCGCCGCCAAAGACAAAGTCCTCGGGAAACTGCGCGGGCGGGTTGGTGACGCTGGCAGGGTTAACGGACATGATGATCCAATCGTTTAAATCGAAGGGCCAGCCGGTCTTGGATAGTCGGCTGGCCCTAAGCGTTACTTACTTCGACAGCTGCTCGCTCACAAAGGCGAGAGACTTGTCGCCGTTCTGGGAGAGCTCGATGTATTGCTTACCGCGGCAGGCGACGCACTTGTTGCCCACGCGCTCGCAGTCCTTCTGCAGGTCGGCCAGGTAGCTGGCGGCCTGCGGGGCCAGGACGACCAGGTCAAAGTCGGGAAGCATGTCCACGTGGTTGCCATAGGCATCGGCGGCGGTCTCAAGATCGATGCCGCGCTCCTTGGCGGCCTTGGCCAGTGCGTTGGCGAGCAGGCCCGAAGTGCCGCCGCCCTGGCAGAGCACGAGTACGCGCTTGCCGTTGAGGTCGCTGGCGGCCGTAGCTTCGGTGGCGGCAGCAGCGGGGGCAGCGTCGGTCTTTACGACCTCGGCAGCGGCGCCGGCGGCAACACTCTTGGCGTCGGCCTTACCCTGGAAGGCGTCGTTGAGCTTGGCGGCCTTCTCGGCGTTCTTGGCGGCGAGCTCCTCCTGGGAGATCTCGGCCTCCTCGGCGCACTTCTGGGCGTCATAGGCACGGAAGAACGGGTAGTACAGGGCAAAGTCGATGACTAGGATGATGGCGAGCATCACAAAGGCGAGCGGCTGGAAGCCCAGGCCCATGATGGTGCCGATGGGGCCGGGGACGGTCCAGGGCAGGGTGTACATAAAGCCGTTCATGCCCAAGAAGTCGATAAAGACCTTGAGGATCCAGATGTTGGCGATCGGGGCAAAGACAAACGGGACAAAGAAGACGGGGTTGAGCACGATAGGCGCGGCGAACAGCAGCGGCTCGTTGACGGCAAAGCACACGGGGACGATGGCTGCTTTGCCGACGGCGCGCATCTCCTGGGACTTGGCCAGGAAGCAGAACATAAAGACCAGGACGAGCGTGGCGCCGGTGCCGCCCATGCAGACGACGAAGTACTGGGCTCCCTGCGTCAGGACGGCGGTGGCGTGCTCGCCGGCCTGGAATGCAGCCAGGTTGTCGGTCATGTTGGCAACGAGGGCGGCGGCGATGGCGGGCTCGACGATCGAGGGGCCGTGGACACCGACGAACCAGAACAGGCTCATGGCACCGTAGATCGCAGCAAGGCCGATGTAGCCGTCGGCAGCGGTGAACAGGGGCTGGAACACCTGGATGACGCCCTGGGCAAAGCAGAAGCCAAAGGCAGCGCGGAAGACGATGTCAAAGACCCAAAAGACGGTGATGCAGACGGAGAAGGGGATGATGTCCTTAAAGGTCTGCGAGATGTTGGGCGGAACCTGCTCGGGCATCTTGACGGTGATGTTGCGCTTAATAAAGAACTTGTAGATGATGCCGGTCGCAAATGCAGCGATGAAGGCAGTCAGCAGGCCTTTGGAACCAAGATAGGTGGTGTTGAAGCCGCTGGCGGCGTCCGTGGCGATCGTGTCGCTCGAAAGGAGCAAGAAGCCGATGATGGCCGCGCACATGCACGAGATGAAGTTGATCTGGTTGTTCTTGGGCAGGTCGCGGTTCTGAGCGTCGGCGAAGTGCTTGGCCGTGGTGGCGGCGCAGGCGATGGCCAGGATGCCCATGGAGTAGTTGTAGCACTTCCACAGGGCGTTGTTGATGTCATCGGGCCAGTAGAAACCCCAGATGTTGGGGACCGAGGCTACCAGGCAGAAGATGGACGAGAAGATGATGATGGGGATGACGGAGATAAAGCCGTCGCGGATCGCCTTGAGGTACTTGTTGCGGGCGATCGCGTTGAAAAAGGGTTGGCCCTTTTCGATGATGGCGATGAGTTGCTCCATGCAATGCTCCTAAGAGTCGGTGGGTTAGCAACGATAGTAACTTTTGGCGTTCGGTTGCCAAAATGTTGACGTTGCCATTTTGCGGCACAAATAAAGACGCGAATCGGTGGTTCCTGTGCCTGCGAACCGTCGATTCCTTACGCGTAAACGTTTGAGCCGCCCGGTGGCTCTGTGTTTGCACAATGGCAACGTTAACATTTGGTCGACAAAAGCCGTCCGGGGAAGCAAAAATGTCGGTGAACGGTAGGTTTTGGGTGGTGAGCGTATGGCGGAGGAGGCGTTAGATATACTTAAAGACGTTTCATTTGACTGCGTAGGGTGCCACCAATGGCATCGTTGACATAGAAAGATCGACCTATGGCCGCTGTTAAAAAATCGGTTTCCGTTAAGGACGTGGCGCGTCTCGCGGGCGTCTCGGAGCAGACAGTCTCGCGTACGGTGCACGATTCGCCCAGCGTGCGCCCCGAGACCAAGGAGCGCGTGCGTGCCGCCATGCGCGAGCTGGGGTATCGCCCCAATTTTGCCGGTCGATCGCTGCGCCGCGGCAAGTTTAAGACTGTCGGCGTCGCCATGTTCAACATTACCGGCACCGGCAACCTCGACCGTATGGAGGGCTTTGCCGCCGCGGCCGACAAACATGGCTATGCCATCACCCTCACTAAAGTAGACGGGCATCCGTATACCCTCGAGAGCGCATCGTCGCGCATGAGCGCGCTGCCGGTGGATGGCATGGTTGTGATCATGAATCGCATGCCGGCGGACTTTGGCACCTTCGAGCCGCTGCCCGGTATGCAGACGGTGCTCGTTACCATGCTGGAGCACTCGCTCTGTTCAACAGTCGATAACGACCAGTTCGATTGCTCGCGCCAGGTGGTCGAGTACTTGCTGGAGCAGGGGCACAAGACCGTGCACTTTATCTCGTGTCCCGAGCGCTCGCTTTCGGGCATGCGTCGCGAGGAGGGCTGGCGCGAGACATTGCGCGCGCATGGTATTGAGCCGCCGCGACTCGTCCGTGGCGATTGGACGGCACAGAGCGGATATGCCGCCGGCCAGGTGCTTGCGGACGATCCGAACTGCACAGCCATTTATGCTTCCAACGATGCCATGGCCTACGGCTGCATTCGCGGGCTCGAGTCGCGCGGGAAGCACGTGCCCCAGGACGTAAGCGTGGTGGGTGTTGACGATAGTTTGGGCGATATCGTGCCCGATCGTCGCCTGGCTACGGTGCGCTTTGACAACAAGCGCGTCGGCATGTGGGCGGTCGACAAGATTGCCGGCGCCGAGGGCGCTGCACCCGGTGTGGAGCACATGCTGTTTCCGGGTGTGCTCGTCGAGGGCGATACGGTGCGCGATGTACGCTAGGGTGCGGACCTGTTTGGGTTGCCGCTAATTGTGTTCGAGAATGTTCAGATTGGTTTAAAAACCGTTCACGGGTGAAAAGCAACCGTTCATAGCTCGAAATTACGTTTTGCGCTGTTCTTTTTTGTTTGAATGTTATTGTTTCTGTCATACACAGCGCAGCGCGTATGCCCGGACGCGATGCTCTCCGTTGGTTCATATGTGAAAGGAACGCAATATGGCAACCAAAGAAGAAATCTCGATGGTTGGATTCGAGATCGTCGCATACGCGGGTGACGCCCAGACCGATCTGCTTGCAGCGCTCGATGCTGCTCGCGAGGGTGATTTTGAGAAGGCCGAGCAGCTGCACAAGGATGCCAGCGATGCACTTATCGGCGCCCACGACACGCAGACCAAGCTGCTTTCGCAGGAGGCCGGCGGCGGTGAGATGGAGATGACCTTCATCATGGCTCACGCTCAGGATACTCTCATGACCACCATGATCCTGGAGAAGCAGACCCGCTTTACCATCGATGCCTATAAGCGCATCGCCGCACTCGAGGCTAAGCTCGCCTAACGAGCTCTCACAACCAAGTCCCCTTCCAAAAGCTCTGCCGCTACCCGCGGCAGGGCTTTTTCTGCACTCCTCCAAGTTGCGGTGAAATAGGGACTGAATAGGGACCGGCGGGCGCAAAACAATCCCTATTCCACCGCAACTCATCCCGAAATAGTCATTGGGGACAGTCTTGGTGCCCGTTCGTCTTGCCGTTCGGTTTTTCGCTGGGTGGGTATACTTCCTTTCACATTAAACGCCGGACTGAGGAGGTATCCAAATGCCGGATAACGGGTCAATACAAAAAAGAGACGCGCGCGAGATGGCTCATGGGCGTCCTGTCCAGATAACCGAGCACACGACGGTAACCGAGCTGCAGCCCAGCCTGTCCGATGTCGTGTGCGCAAATAAAAAGCTGCAGATCGGTATCATCGTTGCGCTCGTGGTACTGGCCTTGCTGTCGGGCTTTGTGGCTCGTCCGCATTTTGCCGATACCAAGACTTGGGACTCCACCATCGAGGTTATCGACCAAAAGAAAGGTAACGTACTGGCGCTCACGGCCTCGTGCGTGGCGCTGTCTGCGGGCATTACCGCGCTGCCGGGTGATACGGGGACGCCGGTTGCCGAGCAGCTCGCGCAGCTTTCAGGCAACCTTGGTATCGTGCTTGCCGTGCTATACCTGGAAAAATATTTGCTCACGATTTTGTGGTCGGTTGGCTTGGGCATCTTAATCCCGTTTGCGTTGGTGCTCTTTGCGGTGTCGCTCGGCATTCACGGGCGCTGGAGCACGAGCGCCGTCCTGCGCCGTGTGGCGACGCGCGTGCTGGTGGTTGCCGTGATCGGCACGGCGTTGGTGCCTGCAAGCGTATGGGTGTCGCAAAAGGTCGACGAAACGTATCGAGTGAGCATCGAAGCGGCGGAGCAAAAGGCGGCCGACGCTGCGGGTACGGCAGATAGCGACAGCTCCAAAGCAAGCAAGAAAAAGACCGAGTCCACAGAGTCCAAGAACGTGCTTGAGCAGCTTGCCGACGGGGCTTCGAGCCTGGTCACGTCGGTGACCAGCGGTGCCAAGCAGATGACCGACAAGATCGTGCAGCAGGTGACCGACCTCATCGAAGGCGTCATCGTGATGATCGTGACCTCGTGTGTGATTCCTCTACTGGTGCTCGTGGCGTTCCTATGGCTAGGACACGTGCTGCTGGGGATCGATGTCTCCGGTCCCGCGAACTATCTGACGGGTCGTTTCTTGAGCGCTCCGTTCAAACATGCCAAGAAGAGCGGGCAGTCTGAGTAGGCGGCAACGCGATCTTTGGAAGATCAACCGTAAGAAGGGCGGCCGAGACATGTTCTCGGCCGCCCTTTTGTTTGTTGAACACATGGTCACTACGTCCGCGCCAGACCCAAACGGTCAGCAATCATCCGTGAATGGTATTTGTTCAAAAAAGAACAAAGATAAACAAATATTGGTTGCAGTCGCTGTTCGAATGTGTTCAAATAAACATGAACAGTGAAGAACCGCACATTCAGATGCCCGGACCTGAATACGATTCAACACTTCCAAACAGAAACTACGCACCTGCGTATCTCTCAAGGAGGATGTCATGAGGGTTGTAATCGCTTCCGATGCCGACGGTATGTCGATGAAGGAGTCCATCAAGGAGATGCTCATCGCCGACGGTCACGAGGTCGTCGACTATTCCGAGACCCCTGCCGCGGACTTTGTCGATTCCGCGACCGCCGTTGCCAAGGACCTGCTGGAGCACAAGGATTCCCAGGGCTTCGCATTTGATAAGTACGGCGTCGGCTCCTATATGGCCGCCGTCAAGATCAAGGGCATGGTCGTCGCCAACATTTCCGACGAGCGTTCCGCCTACATGACCCGCGAGCACAACGGCTCGCGCATGGTCACCATGGGCCCGGGCGTTGTGGGCACCGAGGTCGCCAAGAAGATCGCCCGCGAGTTCCTGCGCGCCCAGTACGCCGGCGGCCGTCACCAGATCCGTGTCGACATGCTCAACAAGATGGCCTAACGAGAGCCACCGAGAACTCGAACTTCTACCTCAACTTGTGAATTCAGACGAAAGGACGTTCTGATGAAGAAGACCATCGCAATCGGTTGCGACCATATCGTTACGGACGAGAAGATCTATCTGGCCGACCGCCTGGAGCAGTCTGGCTACAAGGTGCTCGACTGCGGCACCTACAGCCACACCCGTACGCACTATCCCATCTACGGTAAGGCCGTGGGCGAGGCTGTTGCCAGCGGCAAGGCCGACTTTGGCGTGGCCCTGTGCGGCACCGGCATCGGCATTACCAACGCCGTCAACAAGGTCCCCGGCGCTCGCTGCGCCCTGGTCCGCGACATGACCTCTGCCCTGTATGCCCGTCGCGAGCTCAACGCCAACATCGTGGGCTTTGGCGGCAAGATTACCGGCGAGTTCCTGATGGCCGACATCATGCTTGCCTTCCTGGAGGAGCCCTACGAGAAGACCCCCGAGCACGATGCCCTGATCGCCAAGATCGACGCTTGCAATAAGGCCGATGCCGAGGCTCAGGCTGACCCGCACTTCTTTGACGAGTTCCTCGAGAAGTGGGACCGCGGCGAATACCACGACTAAGGAGGTTACGCGGTTTTACCAAACCGCGTAACGGGTCGACGCTGCGCGACGCCCAGGCACCCCATCTCGCCGCTCAAACCGTCGCTCGCGTACATGAAGTACGCGTCGCTCCTCTTTCGCGGCGACCTGGGGCACCTGAGCGCCGCTCGCTGACGTTGGGGGTACCTGTGGGGTTACCGCTGTTGTTGCGAAGCGTTCTGGTACGGCTGGCTGCTCCGATAACACGTTTGCTTGCTTGGCTTGAGTGCTTCGTTTTGGCGGTATCCGGCATTCTGTAGCTTTTCAATTGACGGCTCGCGTTTCTGTGAGGGGGCGCGGGCCGGTTTTCTATCAGCCCCACTGACTCGGCGGGCTGGCGTACGAAAGGGAAGGCTCCTATGGAGTTTGTTCTTGATAACGGTTCTATTCGTGTGGCACTGAGCACGGCTGGCGGATCGTTCACTTCTATTGCGGCCAACGGTCGTGAGTATCTGTGGCAGGGCGATCCGGCGGTGTGGTCGGGCCAGGCACCCATTTGCTTTCCGATTTGCGGCGGCCTTCGTGATGGCCGCGCGATGACCATGGGTGGCCGCGAGGTCAAGCTTGCCCGCCACGGCTTTGCCCGCAAGCAGGAGTGGAAGCTCGAGGAGCAGAGCGACAACATGGTTGCGCTGAGCCTAAGCTCTGCCGACCATGCCGAGTTGCTTGAGCAGTACCCGTATCCGTTTAAGATCGTTGCTCGCTACACGATCGATTCGGAAAAGGTGGCCGTGTCGTACGAGGTGACCAATGAGGGCACCGAGGATATGCCATTCTTTGTGGGTGGTCACCCCGGCTTTAAGTGCCCGCTCGACGAGGGCGAGTCCTATGACGATTACGAGCTCCGTTTTGAGCAGCGTGAGGCCGCCGAGCTCTGTACTGCCGTTCCCTCGACGGGCTTGATTGATGTTGAGCATCGCAGCAAGAACCCTATGATCGACCAGAACCTGCCGCTGACCCACGAACTCTTCGACTTCGCGGAGACCATCTTTGACGTGCTCGAGAGCCGCGTGGTTACGCTGACCAAGAAAACCGAGGACAAGGGCGTGCGCCTGACGTTCCCCGATATGCCATACCTGATTGTGTGGAGCAAGCCCGAGGGCGACTTTGTGGCCGTGGAACCGTGGGGTGGCCTGTCTACCTGCTCCGACGAGGACGATATTCTGGAGCACAAGCGTGGCTGCCTGGTTGCCAAGCCGGGGGAGACCGTCACCCGCGGCTTTGAGATCGAGATCCTTTAACGAGCTATCGTATGTTTGGGGTGGGTCATGCCGCCCCGGAACAGGAGTTCAATATGATTCTGACCGTTACCATGAACCCGTCGATCGATACGCGCTATCAGCTCGACAAGCTGATCATCGACGATGTTAACCGTGTGACGCCCGAAAAGACCGCTGGCGGCAAGGGCCTCAACGTGAGCCGCGTGCTGCTGCAACTGGGAGACGACGTGCTCGCGACTGGTCTGCTTGGCGGCCACATGGGTGCCTATATGGCCGAGCTTATGGATGCCGACGGCGTCAAGAACGACTTTGTGCCCATCGCCGGTGAGACGCGCATTTGCCTGAATATTCTGCACGAGGGTAATCAGACCGAGCTGCTGGAGAGCGGCCCGCAAATCGCCCCGGCCGAGCTCGAGGCCTTTACGGCCAAGTTCGCCGAGCTTGCAGCGAAGGCGGACGTTGTGACGCTTTCGGGCTCGCTGCCGCGTGGCGTCGATGCCGGCTACTATGCCGAGCTCGTCAAGATCGCCGAGGAGGCGGGCGCCAAGGTGCTGCTCGATACCTCGGGCGCATCGCTGGGGGCCGCGCTGAAGTCCGACGCTAAGCCTGAGCTCGTAAAGCCCAACCTGACCGAGATTAACGGCCTGCTGGGTACGTCCTTTACGACCGATGATGTCGATGCCCTGCGCGAGGCGCTTGCCGCCGATGACCGCTTTGCCGGTATCCCGTGGGTTGTCGTTTCGATGGGCGCTGCCGGTTCGGTGGGCTTCCATGAGGGCCGCGCGTTCCGCGCCAAGACGCCCGCGATTGCGGCTGTGAACGCGACGGGTTCCGGCGACTCGACCATCGCCGGCTTTGCGCATGCCATTGCTGCTGGTGCCGACGATGTCACGGTGCTCAAGACCGCCAATACCTGCGGCAAGCTCAACGCCATGGATCCCAAGACCGGCCACCTGGTCATGGACCGCTGGGACGAGATCTACAGCAACGTTGAAGTCGTAGAGTTGTAGCGGTTGCGACTCCTAATAGAATGAGCGTGGATAATCTCCTGCTTTTGGTGCCCATACGAGCTCAAAGTGGGAGATTTTCCACGCTCGAGTCATTAGTCGTTGGGGACGTTCTTGTTTGACTAGTCGTTTAAGAGCGTCCCCAATGACTACACGCAAAAACGGCGCCCGCTGGCGATGTTGCCGGCGGGCGCCGTTGTCTTGAAGACGAAATGATCCGTTTTCCTTCGTCCCCAGGGGATCATTACAGTGAGTCGATAAAGCGCTGCTGGGCGGCGCGTCCGGCCTCGTCCCACTTAAAGACGCCGGCGTTGTCGAGCACGTGGCCAAACACCACGCCAACCTCCTCGTGCAGGATGCCGATGGCGCTATCCGCCGTAAGCTCGTCGGCGCGGCGGGCATAGACGTCCTCGGCCCACGCGGCATGGCTGCGGCAAAGGTCGTCGCCCTCGAGCGCACTGGCAAGGTCGTAGCTGGTATCGGCTTTGGCTGCCAGCAGGTGCTCGCGGACAGCGCCGAGCTCGGGAACCAGGCGCGGCGGAAGAATAGCCAGGCCCATAACCTCGATCAGGCCGATGTTCTCCTTCTTAATGTGGTGATACTCGGCATGCGGGTGGAAAACGCCCAGCGGATGCTCGTCGGTCGTGATATTGCAGCGAAGCGCCAGGTAGGCCTCGTAAATCTCGCCGCCGGCGTTGCCGCGGGAGTCGACGCGGCGGATGACGGGCGTCACGGTGTTGTGCGCTACGCCGTCGGCCGTGTGCGCGATAACGCCCACAGACTCGTCGGTCCACTCGCGCCAGGCGAGGATAATCTTCTCGGCGGCGTCGAGCAGCTGGGCGCGGTCGTGCGAGCGCAGGCGCAGCACCGAGAGCGGCCACTGCAGCACGGTACCGCTGACCTGGTCAAAACCGGGCACGCTAAACTGCGAGACCTCGGCGGCGTGCATCATGGGGAACTCGTGCGCGCCGCCCTGGAAGTGGTCGTGCGACAGAATCGAGCCGCCCACGATGGGCAGGTCGGCGTTGGAGCCGATGAAGTAATGCGGGAATAGGTCCACAAAGTCGAGCAGGCAGGTCAGGCCCTTGCGGTCGACGTGCATCGGACGATGCTCGGAGCTCATGGCAATGCAGTGCTCGTCAAAATACGCATACGGGCTGTACTGGAAGCCCCAGCGCTCGCCGTCGAGCTGGATGGGGATAACGCGCAGATTCTGGCGTGCGGGGTGAGCGCCGCCGTCGGCTGCGGCGGAGCGACCGGGATAGCCTTCGTTTTCGATGCAGAGCTGGCAGGCGGGATACTTCTCGCCCGTGTTCTTTGCGGCACCAGCCGCGGCGATATCGCGTGGGTCCTTCTCAGGCTTGGAGAGGTTGATGGTGATCTCAAGATCGCCCCAGTTGGTGGAAGTGCTCCATTTGATGTTGCGCGCGATGGCGGCGCGGCGCACGTAGCCGGCGTCACAGCACAGGCCGTAGAACCAGTCGGTCGCGGCGCGAGGCTCATTGACACCCATGCGGCCGTTGAATTCCTCGTTTACAACCGAAGGCCTCGGCATGAGCGCGCCCATGATGCGCATGGCGATGCGGTCGCGGCCCGACGCCGTGTCCTCGACAGCACCATTGGCAACGGCGGCCTCGGAAAGCGCGGCAAGCGTGCCCTCCAGGTCAAAGTTGGGGAGTGTATCGGGGTGCAAGAGCGAAATCTTCTCGGTCTTGAGTGCCCAAGCCATGTCGAGTGCGGGGCCCGTGGCGCCGATGCACTCCAAAATGGTGTTGTATGCCCAGATCCGGTCGTCCTGGCCGATCATCGATCGGTGGATGGCGTACTCGATCAGGTTCTGCGCGGCCTCTCGCACGTCAGTCATTACAGCCATGCCGCGTAAGCCCCCTTGTCAGAGATGGCGTAGTGACGGGCAGAGCCCTCGCCCAGCCAGCCGTTCATCTTGGCAATGAAGGTGTCGACCAGATCGAGCGGCACGAAGGCCTGGATGGTGCCACCAAAGCCGCCACCGTGGATACGGACGGCGCCGCGGCCGTCGAGCACGTGCTCGGCCAGCGCCAGGGCATACATGGAAGGCTGCTCGGAACCCAGCTTGGCAACAACATTCTGCAGGTACATGGCAGAGCTGGCGCCGGACTCGCGCGTCAGGACCAGGAACTGGTCAATGTCGCCGGCGTTGAGCGCTGCCCAGCGCTTGTCGACCAGGCCGTTCTCGTACCAGTAGTGAACGGCGCGCAGGCAGGCGCGGTCGCCCAGCTTGGCGCGCAGCTCGGGGAGTTTAGCGTCAAAGTCGGCAACGTCGACCTCGCACAGGCGTGCCTTGCCAAACTCGGCGGCGACGTCCTGCATCTCGCGCGGAACGGCGGCGTAGTCGTCGGTAGCTGCCACATGGTCGGCACCAACCTTAACGAGCACAAGCGCATAACCGTGATCCTCAAAGTTGAGCTCGAGCTTTTGGGTCTTAGGCTGGGCCTGGTCCTCAAAGTCCATGTAGGCAAGGCCGCCCAGGCACACAGCGGCCTGGTCCATCAGACCGCAGGGCTTGCCGTAGTAGTTGTTCTCGGTGCGCTGACTCATCTGGGCGAGCGTGACGGGCTCAATGGCGGGCGCGCCCCAGAGTGCCTCCATGGCACGACCGTACGCGGCCTCGACGGCGGCAGAGCTAGAAAGGCCGCCACCCGAGGGGACGGAGCAGGTGAAGGCAAAGTCGAAGCCCTGAGGCTCAACACCAAGCGCTGCGATCTCGTGGGCCATACCGCGCACGAGGCTTGCGGACGTGCCCTTCTCGGACTCCTGAACATTCAGCGTGTCGAGGGTAATCTCAAACGTGGGGTAGCCCTCGTCGGCGACGCGGACCTTGTTGGAATCGGTTGCCACGGCGATGCCGTCGACGGCGACATCGAGCGAGCCGGCGATAACGTGACCGCCCTCGTGATCGGTGTGGTTGCCGCTGATCTCGGAACGGCCGGGCGCGTGCACATAGAGCACCTGGCGATCGCCGATGGGGCCAAACTCCTCCTCAAACAGCTTGGTGAGCGTGGCGAGTGTCTTTTCGTCGGGGGCGGTCATGAGGGTCCTTTCCTTGGCGCGCACGGGTGAGTTTTGCGTCGTTATGAGTACGTTAACAGCTTGAAGCGGCATGAACCAAGTGTTCACGATACCGCATGTTACGGGCTATGTTAACGTACTCATAACACATCGCTTGTTACTTTTTGAGAATCTGGTAATCGGTAGATTTTCGGCCGTGAACGGTACTGCCGTATGGACTTATAAAGCAGAAGAGATGCAGATAGAAAAAGTAGAGTACGTTAACATGCGTCCGACGATAGCGGGCCTCGGCGCGGGGTGTATTTCTGCCCGGGCCGGCATGCACGCTATTCAGATCTCGCAAGGGTGAAGGTGATCCTGTGGCAAGGCGCCCGTCCAACGATACCAGTTTGCGTCCGGTCTCCATGGCCGACGTCGCCCGCGCTGCTGGCGTTTCGCAGCAGACGGTTTCGCGCGTCGCCAACGGCTTGCCCAACGTTAACGAGCAGACACGTCAGCGCGTGCAGGCCACTATGCAAGAACTCGGCTTCCGTCCGAGTTATGCCGGTCGCTCGCTGCGCGACGGCCGTTACCATTCGGTCGGTCTGTGTGTCAACGATGTCACCAAGTTTGGCAACCTCTCAATGATCGACGGCATCGCCAGCGCTGCTCGCGAGCATAATTGCGCCATCACGCTGGTCGAGATGTCCAAGACCGAGGAATTCTCGCTTGCCGAGGCCACGCGTCGTATGGCCGCGCTGCCCGTGGACGGTATCATCATCGGCATGAGTCGCATGGCGCCCGATTTTGAGACGTTTGATCCACTGCCGGGCATTGGCACGGTCGTCGTTACCATGTACGCGCATCCGCGCGTGACCACAGTTGACTCTGATCATTACGGCTGCTCGCTATTGCTTATGGATCACCTGTTTGAGCTGGGACACGATCAGATTCGCTATATTGGCGGCCCGTCGTTCTCGGTCGACGAGCAGTTTCGTCGCGCCGGTTGGCAGGATGCACTCGAGCGTAAGCACATTAAGCCGCAGGCGCCGCTCGAGGGCGATTGGTCTGCCAACAGCGGTTACGAGGCCGGCAGATATCTGGCCGAGCACGACCGCACCATGACGGCGATTTACGCGGCAAACGACCAAATGGCAAACGGTGCCATCGCCGCGCTGCGCGATAGCGGCTTGCGCGTGCCCGAGGACGTGAGCGTGGTGGGCGTCGATGATTCGCTCGATGATTTTGTAGCACACAACGAGCTCACGACCGTTCGATTCGACTTGCATCAGCGTGGGCGCGAGGTGTTTGAGCATGCGGTTCCCGAGGCGGGTACGGTGGGCAAAACCGTTGCCATTCGTATTCCCGGCCAGCTCATCATTCGACATAGCACGGCGATACCGCGCTCATAGTTTGTGCTGGTAAACGGCGATTTATCGCATTTCAATAACAATCGGTAAGGATGCCGGCAGATAGCTGTTGGGATGCAGCCGAGTGCTATGATAGACGGGTTCTTTTGTCTATCTAGGAGGCTTTGCCTGATGGAGATCACCAAGGATATCCGCTACGTTGGCGTCGACGATCACGACATTGACCTGTTCGAGGGCCAGTACGATGTGTCCGAGAACGGTATGGCATACAACAGCTACGTTATCTTGGGCGAAAAGATCGCTGTCGCCGATTCAGTCGACGGCGGTTTTGTCGACGAGTGGCTCGGTAACATCGAAGCCGTGCTCGACGGTCGCACGCCCGATTACCTGGTCGTCCATCACATGGAGCCCGATCACTCCGCTGGCATCGCCGCCTTTATGGAGCGCTATCCCCAGGCGCAGATTGTGGCCAGCATGGGCGCCTTCCGCATGATGATCAACTACTTTGGCACCGATTATCCCGAGCGCAAGATGGTCGTCAAAGAGGGCGACGTGCTCGACCTGGGCGGTCACAGCCTAACGTTTGTCGGTGCCCCCAACGTGCACTGGCCCGAGGTGCTGTTCTCTTACGAGGCCACCGACAAGGTGCTCTTTAGTGCCGATGGCTTTGGCAAGTTTGGTGCCAATGACATCGAAGATCCGGAAGGGTGGGCCTGCGAGGCACGCCGTTACTACTTTGGCATCGTGGGAAAGTTCGGCAAGTTCGTGCAGGCCGTGCTCAAGAAGGCCGCCGATCTGGACATCCAGGTTATCTGTCCGCTCCATGGCCCCGTGCTAACCGAGAACCTGGGCTACTACCTCGACACCTACAACACCTGGTCGAGCTATCAGCCCGAGGACGAGGGAATCACCATTGCTTACGCGAGTGTGTATGGCCATCTGAAGGCTGCCGTTGAGGAGCTTGCATCTGCGCTCGAGGCCCGCGGCCAGAAGGTTTCCGTCTTTGACCTGGCTCGCGACGACATGGCCGAGGCCGTTGAGGATGCGTTCCGCTATGACCGTCTGGTGCTCGCTTCCATCACCTATCAGGGCGAGATCTTCCCGTTCATGAGCACCTTTATCCATACGCTTGCCGAGCATGCCTATCAGAACCGTACCGTGGCGCTTGTCGAGGCCGGTTCCTGGGCGCCTGCAGCTGCCAAGGTTATGACCAAGGAGCTCGAGGGTATGAAGGACATCACCCTGGCGCAGAACAAGGTGACCGTCCTGGGTTCGCTCAACGACGCCTCGCGCGCCCAGATCGAGGCCCTCGCCGACGAGCTTTCCAAGTAGCGATACGTTCACTTTTAACGCACAAACCACCACAAAGGGGACAGGCACCTTTGTGGTGGTTTTTGTTTAAGCGCCGGCGATGAGGAGATTTGGGCGGGCGTCGTCGGCGACCTCGGCGATTGAGGTGGCGACGGCGTGATCGGGGTCACGGTCCATCACGATGGCGTTGACGTCGGTCAGCTCGGCAAAGCGGTACATGCCACGTCCGTTGACCTTACTGGCGTCCATGAGGGCGACACTTTGACGAGCAGCACCGACCATAGCCGCTTTGGTCTCGGCCATCTGCGGAAAGTCGGTCGTAAAGCCGCAGCCGGGAACGAAAGCGCCAGGGCACATGACGGCCAGATCGGCATGGACCATTTGGAGCGCCTGCATGGTAAGTGGGCCGTACAGATAGCGATGGCCTTTGCGCAGTGCCCCGCCCAGCATGACGACATCAACCGAGGGCATGCTCTCGTCGATGTAATCGGCAATGGTAATGTCGGCCGTGATGACGGTGATGCCATCGCGCTGGTCGAGGAGCCGGACAAACTCGAGCGCTGTGGTGCCCGAGTCGACGAGCAGCGTGTCGCCGTCATTGACGAGTTCGATGGCGCTTTGTGCGATGGCCTGCTTGGCGGCGACATTGACGTTGATGCGGCGATCCTGGGTGGATACGGTCAGTCGCTTCTGGAGCGACACGGCGCCGCCATGCGTGCGGCGCAGCTTGCCGGACTCGGCGAGCGCGTCTAGGTCGGCGCGGGCGGTAACGGAGGACACGCCAAAGGTCTGGGCGATTTCTGCTACCTGCACCGAGGCGTTATGTTCGAGCATTTCCATAATGGCGGCACGACGCTCATCGGCGAAAGCTCGGGTTGTTGCATGGGCCATATCCGCTCCATCATCGTCTGAAATTTGCAGGAATTGTGTTGAGTCTATTTTCGTTCATTTTCTTTTTAAGTAAGAAAACGCCTTTCGATTACTTACTTTTTCTATAAAAGAAAGACCTCGAACGCCCAAAATTCAATATCGAACACGCCCACTCGGCTCCAATTCCTTCCGTTTACTTTTCAAAAACGGCTGTATTGACCTGCATGGGCTCAATATCTCGCACGTGCAAAGCCGCTGAATTTCATACAATAAGTGCAGCAAAACACAAGGTAAAACGCCTTGTGAACAACTACGCCCGATGTCCAGATGCGGGCGAGGGAGAGGAGCAAACGCTCATGGCACTTGTTACCACCGAAAAGATGCTCAAGGACGCTCAGGCCGGCCACTACGCCGTCGGCGCGTTCAACGTCGAGAACCTCGAGTTTGTTATGGCCGTTCTGGCTGCTGCCGAGGAGACCAAGTCCCCCGTCATCATGCAGACCACCCCGGGCACCATCAAGACCGCTGGTCTGGACTACTTCTACGGCATGGTCAAGGCTGCCGCCGAGCGCGCTTCCGTGCCCGTCGCTCTGCACCTCGATCACGGCGATGGCTATGACCGCTGCATGCAGGCTTTCCGCACGGGCTACACCTCCGTTATGATCGACGGTTCGCACGAGTCTTTCGAGGACAACATCGCCCTGACCAAGTCTGTCGCCGACGCTGGTCGCGCCATGGGCGTGCCCGTCGAGGCCGAGCTCGGTAAGGTTGGCGGCAAGGAGGACGACGGTCCCGCGGTTGAGGGCGAGAGCCCCTACACCGATCCTGCCGAGGCCAAGGAGTTCGTCGAGCGTACCGGCTGCACCTCCCTCGCAATTGGCGTTGGCACCAGCCACGGCGTGTATACGAGCGATCCTCACATCGAGCAGTCCGTGGTCAAGGCCATCCGCGACGCCGTCGACGTGCCGCTGGTTCTGCACGGCACCTCCGGTGTGCCCGATGAGCAGGTTGCCGAGGCTGTGAAGAACGGCATCTGCAAGGTTAACTACGCCACCGAGCTGCGTCAGGCCTACACCAAGGGCTTCATGGCCTACATGGCCGAGAACCCTGCCTGCTTCGATCCCAAGAAGCCGGCCAAGGAGGGCATGCGTGAGATTACCGAGCTGGTTAAGATTCGCATGACCAACCTCAACTCTGTGGGCAAAGCAGAGTAACAGCAAGGGTACTCCGACTCGCTACATATCCCGGGGAGGGACGAGGGCTTAGTTCCCCAATCGTCCTCGGGCATGCAAAAAGCCTCGCTGCGCACTTCGTGCGGCGAGGCTTTTTGCCTCCTGCGGAAAGATTAGAGAACTAAGCCCTCGTCCCTCCCCGGTTGACCTACTCGAGGTCGTCGCCCTTGTGGCGTTAGGACTGCGAATTTGGGATGGGAGGGTTACTTGGTTGTTAGGGTTAGTAGGTCGTTGGGGGTTTTGAGGTTGTAGGTGGCGTTTGGGATGTCTTGGTGTGATCCCCATGCCGCTCTGGCAAAACTGACCCCTGCCGAAGTTGCGCATTGTTCGTCGTAGACGGTGTCGCCAACGTAGACGACGTTGCCAGGATTCGCGCCCGTACGTCGGAGATATTCGAGCATGGGTGCGGGCGAAGGCTTGTGCTCGGTTGTGTCTTCGACAAGGATGATGTGTTCAAAAAACTTATCGAAGCCAAGGGGTGCAATTTCGTCTGTGTATTCGTCGCGTGCACGTGAGGAGACGATGCCAAGTTTGCAGCCGCTATCGGCGAGTGTTGCGATGACTTCAAGCAAACCTGGAAACACGCTGATGGTGCTTTTAAAGCTGGCGGCAACTTGGCACCAGCGATCCAGCGTTGCCTGTGAGTAGATCCCAAGTTTCTCAAGGGCGTTCTTGCCGGGTATGCCGAGGGCAAATTCAAGCTCGTGTCGGGGGAGCGTTTTGCCGGTTTCTTCTTGGACAATCTGGCCAAGCGATGACAGCACGCTTTCTTCTGTATCTGCCAATGTCCCATCAACGTCAAGCACGATATAGTCAAAGTACTTCATATAGTAGCTCCTATCCGTTGTTTGCCTGCAAGTTTGATGCAGTTACAGAAGAAGGGCTAGCGGGATTTCTGCCTGGTACTATCGAGATTCTGCCTCGCTGCTCGATAGCTCGAAGGAGTGCATCCCATTTGTTCTTTAAATACCTGGCCAAGATGGCTTGCTGTCGCAAAGCCGCATTGGCGCGCGACTGTCTGGACCGTTCGCGTGGTGTGTGCAAAAAGTTCGCAAGCACGGTTTACGCGGTATGCGCGCAGATATGCCGCCGGGGTCGTTCCTGCGCAAGCTTCGATAATGCGGTAACACTCTCTTTCGCTTACGCCGGCTGCAGATGCCATCTGGGGCACATCTATAGCGGCTGCATAGTTTGCGCGGATATAGTCCAGGATTGCCTTGAACTGTACGTCGCGGTTAGTCATCCAAGAGGCGTTGTCGGAGGAAAAGAGCGGTTCGGCCTTGGCGTAAATCTGAATCCAGAGCTCTGACAAGCTATTCCGAAGCGCCATCTCGTTCTGCGGCCGTTGAAGGTCGTGGTTAAAGGAACTCTTTAGCAAATCGATAAAGGGCATATCGTCGGGGTTGGTGGGCGACCATTTGAGCACATCGACGCCTCGACATTGCAGCAAAGGATTGATATAGCGTTTTTGAAGGCGTCCCGCGGGATCGCCGAGCATCGACGGCTGAAAGATATGCAGCATTTGAATGGCTGGCGCCGAATTGGGCGATTGCAGCGTGCTGTGCAAAACGCCGCCGTTGATAAAGCCGGCGGACCCTTCCTCAAAGCGTACGTGCTCATGAGCCGCGCGCGTTCGATAGTCAATCGCTCCCTGCTCCATGTAGAAAAGCTCAACTTCGGAATGCCAGTGCCAGGGGACGGAATTGCCCGGATAGCGAGCGAATTCTGCGCGTTCGGCAATATAGGGCCAGTCTTCGGCGGTCTCGGGAAACGCTTCCTCGCGTCCTCCGCGGTGCAATTCTATGTGATCCATGTTTCGCATGGCATCAGTATAAAGCGCGATGGGCTTAGATTGCTCTTGCCTGTTCGGGGAACGCCTTGTCTAGGGATGCTTGGAGCTTTTCGAAGGATGCTCGTAAGTTGAGGCTCTGATCGGCTGAGCGCTTGGTTTTTGTGGTGGGGGAGTCGAGGAGACCGTTTCTCTGTGTCGGGGGGAAGGAGAAAAGGTTTGCATGATTTAGGGATGGCTGCTGTGCTGCGTCATTGGAAGAATGCATGCTTATGCGGCCTCCTCGATGTCCACCAAAAGGTTGCGCACGGGGTGTGCTGCTAGGTCCCGTGCGTTGGCAGCATTATGCCGTGGCTGCTGCAAAGAAGCGCTAAAGAAAGGCTTAATGAGGTTTGACGTTGCGATGAAACTGCAGGTCAGAGGTATCGAGTAACACTCTTGAAAGGTTTTGGGCTTAAGGGCTTTCTAAGGTTTGTGACGTGGATGTGGCTCGCCTGTGTGGGGCGTGTGAATGCTCGCTGTTAGCGCTGCGGCTCTGCAGCCCGTACCTGCTCGATGACCTTTTCCATCGTGGCGTCGATGTGATCTTTTTTGAGCTCGCATTCCCAGATGGTTATGGGTGTCCAGCCCATTTGAGTGAGTGCTGCCACGGCAGCGCGGTCGCGCTCGACGTTGCGACGGAACTTTGCCTCCCAAAACTCAACGTTACGCTTGGGCTGGCTGGGATTGCACTTGGGGCAGCGATGCCAAAAACAGCCGTTGACGAAGATGGCGATCTTGCGCCCGGGAAAGGCGATATCCGGCTTGCCGGGCACCTTCCATTCCAGACGGTATCCCGTAAGGCCTGCAGCCCGCAGACGCTGGCGTACGAGCAGCTCAGGCTTGGTGTTGGCGCGCTTGTTGCCCTTCATGGACTTTTTGATGGCGGCGCGACGGCGGACCAGTTCGCGCTCGTCAGCGGAGAGGTCCGAGGTATCGATGCCGTCGAGCAGACCTGGTTTGGGGCGTTTTTTGCTACGGCGCTTAGGTGCGCGCTTGGGTTTGGCGGTGGGTTTGTCGGCTGTGTTGGGCGCGGCGTCATCAGCGGAGCTTGCCTCAAGCCGGTCTTCCTTCAGCTCAATCAGGGCATCGATGAGCCCCTTGTCTGCGGGCATCCATTCCACCGTGGCAAGCGAGGTGCGCGGAATCCAGCGGATATCAAGCTGGCGGTCGTGCTTCTGAGGCTCATCGGATTCATCGGCGAGCGAGCAGTAGTAACACTCCATTGAGAGATGAAAATCGGGGTAGTCATACTCAACGGTGTAGAAATCACGCAGGTTGGTGACTTTTACCTGTAGCTCTTCCATAAGCTCGCGGCGCACGGCGTCTTCTGGCGTCTCACCGCGCATGAGCTTGCCACCGGGGAACTCCCAAAGTCCCTGCATGTCGCCATAGCCGCGCTGCACAGCCAGTAGCTCGTCGGATCCTTCCTTGCGAATGATCCCGGCGGCAACATGAACAGTCTTCAACAGGAGTCCTCTCTCAACATCAACACGTGGCAGACTACGCTTACCTTACGCAACGGTAAGGCAAGCGTAAGCCATATCGATGGTAGCCGACTCGGCTTCTTGCGACTATAGATGCCGTAGACTAATTGCAAGAAAGGACTCGGTATGCAAACCATGCAAGCAGCGACCCCGGTACTGGAGGTCGCGCATCTCGAAAAGGTATATGGAGCGCTGGGCAACGTGACCCGCGCGCTCAACGACGTCAGCTTTACCGTCAACCGCGGCGAATTCGTCGGTATCATGGGTGCCTCGGGCTCGGGCAAGTCGACGCTGCTCAACTGCGTGTCGACCATCGATGCCGCCACGAGCGGCACCATCCGCATCAACGGCCAGGACGTGACGCGCATGAAACAGGCCAAGCTTTCGCAGTTCCGCCGCGAGGAGCTCGGCTTTATCTTCCAGGACTCCAACCTGCTCGATACGCTCACGGCACGCGAGAACATTGCCCTGCCGCTCACCATCGCCCGCACAAACTCGGCCGAAATTTCGACCCGCGTGCAGGATGTAGCCGCGCGTCTGTCTATCAGTCAGGTGCTCGACAAGTATCCCTACCAGATGTCCGGCGGTCAGCAACAGCGCGTTGCCGCGGCTCGCGCGCTCGTCACCGACCCCACTATGATTATGGCCGACGAGCCCACCGGCGCCCTCGATTCCAAGAGCGCCCGCTTGCTGCTCGAGAGCCTGGAGGCGCTCAATCGCCGTCTGCGCGCCACCGTGCTCATGGTCACGCACGACAGCTTTGCCGCCAGCTACACGAGCCGTGTGCTGTTTATCCGCGACGGCAAGATTTTCACTGAGCTGCGCCGCGGCGACACCGACCGCCGAGAGTTCTTCGACCGCATTATGGAGGTCGTTGCCATGATGGGCGGTGAGGGCTCCGATGCTCTGTAAACTCGCTTGGGGCAACGTCCGCCGCGCCGGCCGCGATTACCTTGTCTACTTGCTGACGCTCACCCTGGGTGTCACGGTCTTCTATGCCTTCAATACCATCTCGATGCAGGTCGACATCGCCGGAATTGATGAAGAGGGCTTGGCGCAGGTTATGGGCAGTATGCTCGGCGACCTGACGTACTTTTTGGCCGGTGTCATGGCCTTTTTGATGGTGTACGCCAATAACTTCATCATGAAACGCCGCAAAAAGGAGTTTGGCCTGTACCAGGTGCTCGGCATGGGGCGCGGGCGCGTCGCCACGATCATGGCGCTCGAGACGGTGATTGTCTCGGTGGTGGCCTTTGTCGCCGGCATTGTGCTGGGTGTGGGACTCTCCCAGCTCATGACGTTCTTTACGGCCTCGCTCTTTAAGACGCAGATCGCCAATTTCCACTTCTTTTTTTCGATGCATGCGTTCAATCTGACCCTTGCCTGCATGCTCGTAATGTTTGTGCTCACGCTACTGCTGAACCTCCGCGCCGTGCGTCGTACCAAACTCATCGAGCTTATGGGTGCCGAGCGTCGCAACGAGAGCATCAAGACACGCAACCCCTGGATCGCGATTGCCATCTTTGCCGTGGGTGCGGTGCTTGTGGGCGTGGCCTATTACCGTCTGCTACGTGATGGGTTCCCGCTAACCGCGACGGACAGCAAGCTGCAAGAGGCCATGAACCAGTTTGGTATTACGACCGCTATGGTTACCGTGGGCACCTTTGCCCTGTTCTGGGGACTCTCGGGCATGCTCATCAAGCTGCTGCAGAGCTTGCGCGGCGTGTATTGGCGCGGCCTCAACATGTTTACCGTGCGCCAGCTTGCGGCCAAGGTCAACACGGTGTGCTTTTCGATGGGCGTTATCGCGATGCTCCTGTTTTTGGCCATCACCTCGGTGACGTGCGGTATGTCGATTGCCAATGTGATGAACGAGAATCTGGAGCGCTATAATCCGGCCGACATGTCGCAGACGTATGTCTATTACACGCCCGATACGCTCGACTTCTACAAAGAGTCTTTCAATCCGTCTGAGGCCGATCGCATGGTGCTGGCCGATAGTACGGTCGATTTGTACTCCGCATGGCACGGCGATCGTATCGATCACGATAACGTTGCAGACGGTATTAAGGGCAAGTCGGCGGACAACAACGACGAGACCGGCAAGAAGGTCAATATCGCCGATGTTGCCGGTGAGCATGTGCAGATCGATTCGTATCTGAGTTACCCGTTTGGCGGTTCGGATCCTTCGGTGACCCCAAGTGAGATGTGCAAGACCATGGGCGAAAAGCTTCCCAAGGCGTTCGGGGGTAGCAATGCCGATGCGATGGGTCTGTTTGTGACGCCGGCGAGCCAGTACAACAAACTGCGCCAGATGATGGGCGAGGAGCCGGTGCACATCGGTCACGACCAGTATCTGCTCACGTGTGATATGGGCGGCGAGCTGGTCGACCTGTACACCAAGTATATGGCTGGCGGCCATGCCCTTACCTTGGGCGGGCATGAGCTCAAGCCCGCAACCGATAAGTCGGACGAAGATACGGCGGCCATCGCCAACTCGGCGATGGGCAGCAATCCCGGTACCGTCGTCGTTGCCGACGAGCTGTTGTCCCAACTTGATCTGCAGCCGTCTTCCAGTAGCCTGCTCGTTAACTACAAACAGGGGATGGATACAACCGAGGCAGACGAGAGCATTAAATACACTGTGCTCGACAATCTGCTCGTTGACGGCAAGGAGTCGGGGTCGTGGGGAACCTTCATCACACGCTCCGAGATGTACACGCAGGCAGCGCAAATGAACGGTCTTATTAGCTACCTAGCCATCTACATCGGCTTTGTATTGGTCGTTGCATGCGCGGCGATTCTGTCGATCCAGCAACTCTCCAACGTGGCCGACGGCAGCCGCAGCTATCGTGTGCTGGCACAGATCGGCTGCGACGACCGCCAGATTCGCCATTCGGTGATGGCGCAGCAGGCGGTATTCTTCCTGTTCCCGCTGGCAGTGGGCCTGGCGCACTCCTTTGTGGCACTTAAGGTGATCATCGAGATGGTGAGCATATTCGGAAATATGAGCATTGGCGGCACCGTGGGCCTCACCTGTGCAATCTTCCTGGCAGCATACGGTGGCTACTTCCTGGTGACCTACCTCATGAGCACTGGCATGGTGCAAGCCGCCATCGCCACCCGCTACAGCGAGTAACAAGCGGGCAAAACGGTCACAAAACCAGAGCAAATAACCGCCGCGAAGGGAGCCGGGCGCCTTTCGCGGCGGTTTTTGCCTATCTGGTGTGTCTCGGATGCAAGTGAGTAGACTTTTTTGAACTTGCCGAGTACATCGCGACAAATGATCGATAAAACCGCAGGTCAGAGCTGTGGCGTTTTGGGGCGTGCTTGGCCTCCTGCAAAAAGCCTACTCACTTGGTTTTTCTGCTAGAAGACCGCCACGAGGGAAAGCAGCTCTCCTACGGCTGTTGACGTTTGCCCAGATAAAACCTGCCAAAATAAACCCGTCCCTTTTTGGTCGGTGTGGGTTTTTGGACGCTTGCCCGACGAGAGTGGATAATCTCCCACTTTGAGCGCGAACATGGGCCAAAAACGGGAGATTATCCACTCTCGTGGTGAGCGGGCCCTTGTGTCGATTCATTCCCTATTTAGTAGGCTGTGCTTGCACTTTAGCGTGCGACAGCGGATAATGCCGAGCACTCGACAATACGCTTATTGCTCTCTCTATAGATTGAGGAGGCCCCTATGGCCATGGATTTCAAACGCAGGCTGCCGATCCCCATGGAGATCCGCGAGGAAATGCCGCTTTCTGCCGAGCTTACCGCCAAAAAGCAGGCATTTGACGCCGAGGTCGCCAAAGTCTTTACCGGCGAGGACGCACGCAAGGTGCTTATCATCGGCCCGTGCTCTGCCGACCGCGAGGACTCGGTGCTTGAGTACATGAACCGACTGGCCAAGACCGCCGAGGAGGTCAAGGACAAGCTCATCATCATTCCGCGCGTCTACACCAATAAGCCGCGTACCAAGGGCACCGGTTACAAGGGTCTTCTGCACAACCCCAACCCCGAGGCTCCCGACGACCTGCTCGAGGGCGTCAAGGCCATCCGCCATATGCACCTGCGCGTTATTGAGGAAACGGGCTTCTTCACCGCCGACGAGATGCTCTACCCGTCCAACTACCAGTACCTCGTTGACCTGCTGAGCTATGTTGCCGTGGGCGCACGCTCGGTCGAGAACCAGGAGCACCGTCTGGTGTCGAGCGGCATTTCGGTACCCGTCGGCATGAAGAATCCCACTGCCGGCTCTACCACCGTTATGCTCAACTCCATTTACGCCGCACAGGCGCACCAGAGCTTCATCTTCCGTAACTGGGAAGTCGAGTGCGATGGCAACCCGCTTGCGCACGCCGTCATGCGCGGCTACATCGGTCTCGATGGGCGCACCTACCCCAACTACCACTACGAGCACCTCGAGCGCCTGGCCGAGCGCTACACCGAGCACGCCGGCTACGCCAACCCGGCAGCGGTCATCGACTGCAACCACGACAACTCGGGCAAGCGTCCGCTGGAGCAGTATCGCATTTGCAAGGAGGTGCTCGACAGCTGCCGCCGCAACGAGTCCATCTCCAAGCTGGTCAAGGGCTTTATGATCGAGTCCTACCTGGAGGACGGCAACCAGCCGGTCGACGGCGGCGTCTTTGGCAAGTCGATCACCGACCCGTGCCTGGGCTGGGAAAAGACCGACTACCTCATCCACGAGATCGCGGAACGTATTTAGTTACGCGGGTTTACCAACCCGCGTAACGGCTCGACGTTGCGCGCCGCCCAGAGCGACAATTTGTCATTCAAAAGGCAAGGCATGACCGGAAGGTCTATGCCTTGCCTTTTTCATGCCAATTTGTTCGCTCTGGACGGCGCTCGCTGTCCGCCCTCTACCTGCGGCGTTGTCTTGCTCCAGGGGCACTCATTGGGGACGTACTTAAATGAGTGGTCGTTGGGGACGTTCTTGTTTGACTAGTCGTTTAAGAACGTCCCCAATGACTACCTTTCAAACCTGGCAGTTAGGGACGTTCCTTATCTGCCGGCACTTGGGGACACTCCTTGCATCGGCTGACGCGGTTTGCTCGCTGGCATTGCTAGATTTTTTGGCGTTCTCTAAGTCCTGTGGGAAAAAAATGCCAAATATGAGTACTGTTGCTATCGTAGTGCCATATTGACGGTATAAGATAATAGACATAACAGCAAATATGTTCATTAACCTCAACGCATATAAGTCCGCTATAGGGCTGTTTGATCAATTTAGGAGCGCGTGCAAGCCGTGTGAGCAGCATTTGGGGCTGTTTTGGCTGTTACTAAAAAGGTGACAGTACTCATATTTGCCATTTTTTGCCCACAGGGCTTGGAGCGGGCCGTCAATCAGGTCCCAGGGGAGGCGGCTCGAGGCCCAAAGGACACAAAACGGGGGCGCAGGTTGTCCTGTGCCCCCGTTCTCGGGCGTCATCCGTTCCCTGCGGTCGAATCTACGCCGCTTCGTCGAACTGCGAGTTGTACAGGTCGGCGTAGAAGCCGCCCTGGGCGAGCAACTCGTCGTGTGTGCCCTTCTCGACGATGTCGCCGTCGCGAATCACCAAGATTACGTCGGCGTTGCGGATCGTGGACAGGCGATGCGCGATGACAAAGCTCGTGCGGCCCTGCATCAGCGCATCCATGGCGCGTTGGATGAGCTCCTCGGTTCGGGTGTCCACGTTAGAGGTCGCCTCGTCTAGAATCAGCGCCGGGCGGTCGGCCAAAATGGCGCGGGCGATGGTCACGAGCTGGCGCTGGCCCTGCGACAGGTTGGTACCTTCCTCGTTGATCATAAAGTCGTAGCCGCCGGCGAGCGTATGGATAAAGTGGTCGCAGCGCGCGGCGCGTGCAGCGGCCTCGACCTCGGCATCGCTCGCATCGGGGCGTCCGTAGCGGATGTTCTCGCGGATGGTGCCGTTAAACAGCCAGGTATCCTGCAGCACCATGGCAAACTCGCCGCGCAGCGCCGCGCGGTCCCAGTCGCGCACGTCGACACCCTCAACGCGCAGCGAACCGCCGTCCACATCGTAGAAGCGCTGCAGCAGCTTAATGAGCGTGGTCTTGCCGGCGCCGGTGGGACCGACGATGGCGATGGTCTGGCCGGGCTGCGCCTCGCAGCTAAAGTCGTGGATGATGGTCTTGTCCGGCGTGTAGCCAAACTTGACATGGTCAAACTCCACGTGGCCGGGACGCTTCTCGGGGATCTGCGCGTCGGCCTTCTGCTCCTCCTCGGGCGCGGCCAAGAACTCAAAGACACGCTCGGTGGCGGCGGCCATCGACTGCATCGTGTTGCTCACGTTGCCCAGCTGCTGCACGGGCTGCGTAAAGTTGCGAACGTACTGGATAAAGCTCTGAATATCGCCAGGCGTGGCATTGCCGGTCAGCGCGAGCTGCGCGCCCACCACGACGACGCCCACGTAGCCCATGTTGCCCACCAAGCTCATAAGCGGCATCATCAGGCCCGACAGGAACTGCGAGCGCCAGCCACTAATAAAGAGGCGGTCGTTTTGACGGTCGAACTCCTCGATCGAGGCCTCGGCGCGGTCGAACACCTGAATGACGTTCTGGCCGGCAAAGTCCTCCTCGATAATGCCGTTGACGGTGCCCAGGACCTGCTGCTGCTCGCGGAAGTACGGCTGCGAGAAGTGAATCATTACGGTTAGGATAATCGCGGCTGCCGGCAGCGTGAGCACGGTGACGCCGGTAAGTGGCAGGCTGATCGATAGCATCATGACGAGCACGCCGATAATCTGCGTCACTGACGTGATGAGCTGCGTCACGGACTGGTTGAGGCTCTGACCCAGCGTATCGACGTCGTTGGTGATGCGGCTGAGCACGTCGCCCTTGCTGTGGCCGTTGAAGTAGCTCATCGGCACGACGGCGATCTTGGCGGCGATTTCCTTGCGCATACGGTAACAAATCTTTTGCGTGACGCCGGTCATAAGCCAGCCTTGGATGAGGCTGCAGACAGAGCTTGCCAGATACAGGCAGAGCAAAAAGCCGAGCGTCTTGGCGATCCAGGCAAAGTCGACATCGCCGGTACCGTTGACCTTGGAGACCAGGCCTTCGAACAGTTTGGTCGTAACCTGGCCGAGCACCTTGGGTCCCACAATGTTAAAGATGACCGAGCACACGGCAAAGGCGACGGCGGCAAACACGGCAACCTTGTGTTGACCGATATAGCCGAGCAACTGCCTCATGGTACCCTTAAAGTCCTTGGCCTTTTCGCCGCGGCCCATGCCACCCATGCGGCCCATGGGACCGCGCCGGCGGGTGGGCTTGGGAATCTGAGTCTTGGTCTTGTCTGCCATTAGCGCTCGCCTCCTTCCATGACGGCTTCAATTTCTTCTTGGGTGAGCCCCAGCTCCTCGGCGGAAAGCTGCGACTGTGCGATCTCCAGGTACGCTGGGCAGCTGTGCAGCAGCTCCTCGTGCGTACCGGTGCCCACCACGTGGCCGTCGTCGAGCACGATGATCTGGTCGGCGTGCATGATGGTCGCGATGCGCTGGGCCACGACCACGAGCGCGGCGTCGGTAACGTTTTTGGCAAGCTCCTCGCGCAGGCGCGCGTCTGTTTTGTAGTCGAGGGCGCTAAACGAGTCATCGAACACCACAACCTCGGGCTTTTTGGCCAGGGCGCGGGCGATGGCCAGACGCTGGCGCTGGCCGCCCGAGACATTGGATCCGCCCTGGCTGATGGGGGAGTCGTAGCCGCCCTCGCGCTCGGCGATAAAGTCCTCGGCTTGGGCGATGCGCGCGGCCCGGTGCATGTCCTCGTCGCTCACCATGTTGCCGGCAAACTTGAGGTTGCTCTCAACGGTGCCCGAGAACAGACGACCCTGCTGCGGGATGTAACCAATGCGGCGGCGCAGCTCGGAAAGGGTCATGTCGCGCACGTCGATGCCGTCGAGCGAAATGCTGCCGCCCGTGACGTCGTACAGGCGCGGAATCAGCTGCACGAGCGTGGACTTGCCCGAGCCCGTGGAGCCAATGATGCCGAGCATCTGACCGGCGTGCGTGGTGAAGTTCACGCCGCTGATGACATCGGCGCGGGCGTCGGGGTATTGGAAGCTCACGTCGCGGAAGCACAGCTCGCCGTGCGGCGCGCTGGCCGCGGGCAGTTTGGGCGAGGCGGGGTCGTTGATGCTCGTGGGGCAAGTGATGACCTCTTCCACGCGCTCGGCTGCGACCTCGGCACGGGGCAGGATAACCGAAACCATGGTGAGGATCATAAACGCCATGACGATCTGCATGGTATAGGAGATAAACGCCATCATGTTGCCGACCTGCATCACGCCGTCGGACACACCCTGCGCGCCAAACCAGACGATAAGCACGGTGATGCAGTTCATGACGAGCATCATGAGCGGCATCATAAAGCTCATAGCTCGGTTGGTGTAGAGCTGTGTGGTCATCAGGTCGAGCGATGCCTTGTCAAAACGCTCGAGCTCATGCTCCTCGCGGTTGAACGAGCGGATGGGCATAAGGCCGTCGAGCAGCTCGCGGGCGGTGAGGTTCACGCGGTCCACAAAGCTCTGCATCTTTTTGAACTTGGGCATGGTAAGGCCCATGAGCACGCCGACGACGGCCGAGACCGCGATGATGGCCACGGCGATGGTCCACTCCAGGCCGGTGTGGTTGGCCAGGACGCGCATGACCGCGACGATACCCATGACAGGCGCCATGAGGCACATGCGAATGAACAGAGTCGCTGCCATCTGGATCTGCTGAATGTCGTTGGTGCAGCGGGTGATGAGCGAGGCCTGGCTAAACTTGCCCACCTCGGCCGGCGAGAAGTGCATGACCTTGTTGAAGGTCTCGCGGCGCAGGTCGCGGGCGATGGAGCAGGCGGTGCGCGACGCCACAGCGCCGGTCAGGATGGTGGCGACCAGCGAGATCAGGCACAGGCCAAACATCGTGGTCGCCATGCGGCTCAGGTAGGCGTTCTGCACGTCGGCGGGGTCGATGCCCTGCGCCTTGTACTCGTCCTGCACGTAGGTCACGGCGCGCTGCGTGACGATAGAGCCCGACATGGAGCCCATTTTGTCCGCCATTTCGTTGGCGCCTTCGACGAGCTTGCCCTGGTCGATCAAGCCACCTTCAACGCCCAGACGCAGGCTCTTCATGGTGATCTTGCCGCCGTCGGCATCAATCTGCTTTTGCATGTTCTGTGCCGCTGCGGCCTTCTGCTGCATCTCGGCGAGCTGCTCGGGCGTCATCGCCGCCATCTGCTCGGGGGTGGGCATGTCCTGGGCGGCGCTGTTGTCTTTTTCGCTGGACGTGCCCATCATGTCGCCCATGGAGCTGGCGTCGATGCCCTGGTTGAGCGAAAGGACGACGGTCTCGGGCAGGCTCATGATGTCGGCAATCTTGCCGCCGTCGGCGCGCTCCTCCTCGGTGCCCTTGTACGTTCGAATGCCGTTGTTGTCCGCCTTGCTAAACACGGCATCCACAGCTTTGGCGTCCTTGGCGCCCATAAAGAGCTTGAGGTCATCGAGCGATTCGGCGCGAATGGTGTCGGGCACGGGTGAGGCGATGCCGCCTTGCTGCACGCCCACATCGACGATGTCACTCATATACGTAGGCAGCGCTAGGTCGGCATTGCAACTGATTACGATAAGTACGATAGCCGTGAGCAGCGCCAGGACATGTTTTTTAAAGAGCTTGAGAATCCTCACTCGGCATCTCTCCTTTCTTGGTTGCGGTCGATAATTTCGTTGGCACGCCTTAGAAGGCGCACCATCTCTTGGGTATCCGTTTCGCCGAGCTGCTCGAGAAAGGCCGCGGTGCGGTCCTCGAATTCCCGACGTTTGATTTCGAGGTCTTGTCGGCCTTTGTCGGTCACCGTGACGTGTACGCGACGACGGTCGGTTTTTGAGTGCTCGCGCTCGACCCAGCCCTTGCCCTCGAGGGCGCGCAGGATGTTGGCGATGCGGGCGCTCGAGACCCAAGCGCGATCGGCGAGTTCGCTCGGCGTAAGCGAACCGCCGGCGAGCATGAGAGCGCGCATGACGGCCATCTCGCCGCTCATCGCCTGGTCGACAAAACGCGAAACGTGCTGGTGCATGCTGCCAAACTCGGTAAAGAGCTGACGCCCAAGCTCATGGAAATCGGTATCTTCCACCGAAAACCCCTAACACTAGAAACTATTTTTGGTGAAAGATGATACCCCTGTATGCACACCTTATGCGGTAGATTTTGGGACATGCCTAGAAAACTCTCCGTACACCGTCGGTACCAGCAAAGTTGGGGGCAGATTGTTAGACATGTCCTAAAGCCTACTCAGAGGCACTTTACCCTGCTAAAGCTGGCATAACAGCTAGAGCGCAGGACGTATAAAGGCAAGGGGAAATATCAAGCGATTCGGTGAACGGTAGCTGATGGTGGGAGCGTTTCCTGCGGATTTGTTAAAAACGCCCTAATGGTATAAAAAAAGAAACATATAACAGCCCTGATGAAGGGGGTGGCTATGTTATCCTTCTCAAACGGGTGAAATCTTGGGTTTTGGGTTGCAGTTCCAAGGTGGACAAACGTTTTTCCCTGTACCAATGTGTGGTGAAGAACGGAAGAAGCCGGTAGTGCAAGCCGATAATTCAAGAATTCAATAAGCAGCGGTGTGAGAGAGCGCCGCATTACACGTAACTAGGAGCGTGGTTACACAATGCAGGAGGCATGGGAAGGCTTCAAGGAAGGCATCTGGACGGGAGAGGTTGACGTCCGAGACTTCATCCAGAAGAACTACACCCCCTACGAGGGCGACGAGTCGTTCCTCGCCGGCCCGACCGAGCGTACCAAGGAGCTGTGGGGCGAGGTTCTCGACCTGCTGCTCAAGGAGCGCGAGCAGGGCGGCGTCCTCGATATGGACACCAAGACCGTCACGGGTATCGTGAGCCACCCCGCTGGCTACATCGATAACGCCCATCGCGACAAGGAGACCATCGTCGGCCTCCAGACCGACAAGCCGCTCAAGCGCGCGCTGCACGTCAACGGCGGTATCCGCATCGCTTGCCAGGCTGCCAGCCAGCACGGCTATAAGGTCGACGAGAACGTTGTCGAGCGCTACACCTTCGAGCGCAAGACCCACAACGCTGGCGTCTTCGATGTCTACACCCCCGAGATGCGTGCTTGCCGCTCGGCTCACATCATCACCGGTCTGCCCGATGGCTATGGCCGCGGCCGCATCATCGGCGACTACCGTCGTGTTGCCCTGTACGGCGTCGACTACCTGATCAAGGACAAGGAGGCCCAGAAGGCTTCCACCCCGACGGTCATGACCGCCGACAACATCCGCGATCGCGAGGAGCTGCAGGAGCAGATCCGTGCCCTCGGCGAGCTCAAGATGATGGCCGAGACCTATGGCTTCGACATTTCCAACCCTGCTACCAACACGCAGGAGGCCATCCAGTGGATGTACTTCGCCTACCTCGCTGCCGTCAAGGAGCAGAACGGCGCCGCTATGTCCATCGGCCGTACCTCTACGTTCATCGACATCTACGCTGAGCGCGACCTTGCCAACGGTACCTTCACCGAGGAGCAGATCCAGGAGTTCGTGGATCACTTCATCATGAAGCTCCGCATGGTCAAGTTTGCCCGTACCCCCGAGTACCAGGCCCTGTTTACCGGCGACCCGCAGTGGGTCACCGAGTCCATCGGCGGCATGGGTGTTGACGGCCGTACGCTCGTTACCAAGATGAGCTACCGCTACCTGCACACGCTCGAGAACATGGGCACCAGCCCCGAGCCCAACATGACCGTTCTGTGGTCGACCCGTCTGCCCGAGAACTTCAAGAAGTTCTGCGCCAAGACTTCTGTCGCCAGCTCCTCGATCCAGTACGAGAACGACGACCTCATGCGCGTTTACCACGGCGACGACTACGGCATCGCCTGCTGCGTGTCCTCCATGCGCATCGGCAAGGAGATGCAGTTCTTCGGCGCCCGTGCCAACCTGGCCAAGTGCCTGCTGTATGCACTCAACGGCGGTGTTGACGAGGTCTCCAAGAAGCAGGTCGGCCCCAAGTACCGCGCCGTCGAGGGCGATACGCTCGATTACGACGACGTTGTGGCCAAGTACAACGACATGATGAAGTGGCTCGCTGGCGTGTACGTCAACTCGCTGAACATCATTCACTACATGCACGACAAGTACTGCTACGAGCGCATCCAGATGGCTCTGCACGACAAGCACGTGCACCGCTGGTTCGCTACGGGCATCGCTGGCCTTTCCGTCGTGGCTGACTCCCTGTCCGCCATCAAGTACGCCAAGGTCCACCCCGTCCGTGACGAGAACGGCATTATCGTCGACTTCGAGACCGAGGGCGAGTTCCCCAAGTACGGTAACGACGACGACCACGTCGACCAGATCGCTCACGACGTTGTGCACCAGTTCATGGAGTACATCCGCATGAACGACACCTACCGCAACTCCGTGCCCACGACCTCGGTTCTGACCATCACCTCCAACGTCGTGTACGGCAAGAAGACCGGTTCTACGCCTGATGGCCGCAAGGCTGGCCAGCCCTTCGCCCCGGGTGCTAACCCCATGCACAAGCGCGATAGCCACGGCGCCATCGCTTCGCTGTCTTCGGTTTCCAAGCTCCCGTTCCGCGATGCTCAGGACGGCATCTCCAACACCTTCTCCATCATCCCGGGTGCGCTCGGCAAGGAGGACCAGGTGTTCTTTGGCGATATCGACCTTGATCAGCTGGGCGAGTAACTATTGTTAGTGCTATACTAACAATAACGATTACTGATTAGCGCGCCGGTTTCGGCCGGCGCCTATCGATCGAAGGAGACACATTATGAAGGTTTCTGAAGTTTCCGAGACTCAGGCCGATAACCTGGTCCACATGCTCGACGCTTACGCCGAGAAGGGTGGCCACCACCTGAACATCAACGTCTTCAACCGTGAGACGTTGCTCGACGCTCAGGCTCACCCCGAGAAGTATCCGCAGCTGACCATCCGCGTTTCCGGCTATGCCGTGAACTTCCACACGCTCACCAAGGAGCAGCAGGACGAGGTCATTTCGCGTACCTTCCACAACAAGTTCTAAAGGGGTTTAACTCCCGCAGGATCGCCGGGCCGCTTTGGGTTACTTTCCAAAACGTCCTCGGACATGCAAAGGGCTCCGCTGCGCGCTTCGCGCGGCGGAGCCCTTTGCGTCCTGCGGAAATGTTTTGGAAAGTAACCCAAAGCGGCCCGGCGGGGGTCCTGTGTAGTCACCCTTTAGGCGGAACTCTCCTAATTATTTGGATGAGTCGTCTACTTACTTGTGCCGTTACCGTCTTCCCGCTGTTGTTGGGGTATGCTTTGTTCGTATGTAAACGTATGACATGTTGATGGGGGAGGGTGCTATGGCTCGCGAGGGCGCTCGTTCTAAGGATTCTGCTAAGCCTGGCATCAAGGAAGTTGCAGCGGTGGCGGGGGTTTCGCCTACTACGGTATCTCGCGTGCTTAATAATCGCGGCTATATTAGCCAAGAGACCCGCGATAAGGTCCATGCCGCGATGGAGCGCATCAACTATACGCCCAACGATATCGCCCGTGCCATGCTCAACGGCCGTCTGAACCTTATCGGCATGATCGTTCCCTTTGTGAGCAGCCCGTTCCATGCTCAGGTTGTGCAGGCGGTCGAGCGCACGTTAGCGGAAAACGGCTTTAAGATGTTGCTGTGCAACAGTGCCAATCGACCCGATCTTGAGCGTTCCTATATTGACATGCTCCGCCGCAATATGGTCGACGGCGTCATCGTCAACTCCCTCAATATCGGTGCCGAGGCATATGCCGAGATGGGCTTGAGCCTGGTTGGCATCGACTGCGATCTTGGCGAGGGCTCTGTCCAGATTGCAAGTGACAGCTATGGCATTGGCGAGCTCGCCACGCGCCGTCTGATTGATGACGGCTGCAGGCGTATCCTGTGCCTGCGCAGCAATAGCCGCATGCGCATGCCCGCCAATAAGCGTACCGATGCCTACCTCGATGTTGTTGAGCAGGCCGGTTTGTCCGCGCTTGTCCGTGAGGTTGAGTTCGTTAAGCCCGACGACGAAAAGGGCGCGGTCGTTGCGAAGATCCTCGATGAGAACCCCGATATTGACGGCATCTTTGCGGGAGACGATACGATGGCGGCCATCTGTCTCAACGTGATGAAGCAGCGCGGCTTGAGCGCTCCAGACGATATTAAGGTCGTGGGCGCGGATGGTGCCCGCCGAACTATGACGTTTATGCCTGACTTAACAACCGTACGTCAAGATATCGATCGCATCGGAGAGCTCGCGGCGCAATCCATCATCGCTCTTATTAACGGCGATAATCCCGAATCGAATATCAAGCTCCCCGTTGAACTCATTGAGGGCAAAACCGCGTAGTTCATCCTGTGCCAAAAGAATTCCTCAAACGCCTCCGATGACCGTTCGCCGGCATATGTCAACCGTTTACCGACGACTGGAACTGCGAAAAGACGTATTGATATGAAAACGTTTGACATATGAAAACGATTGACATATCTTGCCATTGTACCGAGTTAGTATGTCGTGGAAAGGAAGTCTCGGATGCACAAGGTGTATTACCAGCCTGAGGGAATTTGGGTAGGCGACATCATGCCGTACGGCGAGGACGGCACGTTCTATCTCTATCATCAGCGTGACACGCGTAACCCCGAACCTTTCGGAGAGCCGTTTGGCTGGGCACTCGCTACGACCAAGGATTTCGTCAACTACAAGGACTTTGGCGAGAGCCTTGAGCGCGGCGGCGACGAGGAAGTCGACCAGTACATTTATGCCGGCACGGTGTTTAAGGTGGGCGACAAGTACCATGCGCTCTACACTGGTTGCAATCGCGATAAGGTCCGCGCACGTTTGATGAAGCAGGTTCTTCTTCACGCAACGAGCGACGACGCCGTCAAGTGGGAGAAGAACATCGCCGAGACGCTGCTTCCGCCCCAGGAGGGTTACGATGACCGCAACTGGCGCGATCCCTTTGTGCTTTGGGATGAGGAGAACGAAGAGTACATGCTCATCCTCGGCACGCGTGTGGGCGAGGACAAGCGTCTGATGACCGGCCGCCTGGTCAAGTTCACCTCCAAGGATCTGACCAACTGGGAGTTCCAGGGCGACTGGTGGAACCCAGGCCTGTACACCATGTTTGAGATGCCTGATCTCTTTAAGATGGGCGACTGGTGGTACCTCGTCTTTTCCGAGTACAGCGACGGCAACAAGACCCGTTACCGCATGTCCAAGTCCATCAACGGTCCTTGGATTACCCCCGCTGACGACTCCTTCGACGGCCGCGCGTACTACGCCGCTCGCACCGCATTCGATGGCGAGCGTCGCGTTCTCTTTGGTTGGGTTCCTACGCGTGACGAGGGCGACGACCCCAGCTCTTACCTGTGGGGTGGTACCTTCATGCCCCTCGAGATCGTTCAGCGTGCCGACGGAACGCTCGGCACCAAGCTTCCCGACAGCATGCTCGGCGCCTTTGGCGAGGGCAAGGCTGTCGAAGCCTTCGAGCTCTCCTGCGAGTCGGGCAAGGTCGAGCAGGTTTTGTCTGCAGACGCCGGCTCCACCTACTTGCTCGATACCGACATTGAGCTCGGCGGTAACGCTGCCGGCTTCTCGGTCAAGTTCGCCGAGGACGCCGAGACCGGTCTTGCCTATGAGTTCCGCGCCAACCTGCGCGAGGGCAAGCTCGAGTTCACGCCGGCTCCCCAGTACCCGTGGTTCCAGGTCAACAACATGGGCCTCGAGCGTCCGTTGTTCTTTAAGGGCGAGGGCACTCATCATGTGCGCCTGGTCGTTGACGACGATATCGCGACCATCTTTGTCGATGATGTTGCGCTCAACGCTCGCTTCTGCAACAAGCAGGGCCAGGGTGTGGCGCTTACCGTCACCGACGGTGCGCTCAAGTGCGCAAACGCAACGATCGCGTCTCTGTAGCGGCAACGAACCGTTTTATGATTTAGAAAAGGAATGGAGAGGAACATGGACTACAAGGCAGTGTCCCAGCAAGTCGTCGACAACGTCGGCGGACTGGAGAACATCGAGGGCGCCACGCATTGCGTGACCCGTCTGCGTCTGGTGCTCAAGGATACGAGCAAATACAACAAGGCCGAGCTCGAGAACATCGATGGCGTCAAGGGCGTGCTGTACAACAGCGGCCAGCTCATGATCATCTTCGGTACCGGTACCGTCAACAAGGTTTACGATAAGTTTATGGCTCTGACGGGCGTTAAGGAGATCAGCGCTTCCGAGGTCAAGGGCGCCGAGGCGGACAAGAAGGGCAAGTTCTTCTCGGTCCTCAAGGTATTCTCGGACATCTTTATCCCCATCATTCCCGCCTTCGTCGGCGCTGCAATCATCATCGGCCTTAAGTCGCTGATCGTTGCCAACGGCCTCTTCGGCATGGAGGGCAGCCTCGCCGATCACAGCGAGTTCCTCAAGAACCTCGCAAGCTTCTTTGCCATTATCGCCACCACCTTTGACTACCTGCCTGTCCTGGTTATGTATAGCGCGGTCAAGCGTTTTGGCGGCAACCCGATCCTGGGCATCCTCGTCGGTATCGTCATGGTTCACCCGAGTCTTATGAACCGTAACACGTTCGTTATGGACCCGACGGGTGCTGAGTACTGGAACTTCGGTCCGCTCTCCATCCCCATGGTTGCTTTCCAGGGCGGCGTGTTCCCTGCAATCCTGACTGCCTGGTTTATGGCCAAGGTCGAAAAGATTGCCCAGAAGTACATCCCCGAGGTCGTCTCGTTTGTCTTTGTCCCGACCGTTACCCTGATTCTTGCTAACGTTGCCCTGTTCACCGTGTTCGGCCCGCTCGGCAACCTGATCGGCGACGTCCTCGCTGGCGTAATCGATGTCCTGTACAACAGGATGGGCGTCTTTGGTGCCTTTGTCTTCGCCGCGTTCCTGCAGCCGCTCGTCGTTACCGGTACGCATCAGTTCATCCAGGGTATCGAGGCAAACCTCGTTGCCACGACTGGCTTCAACTACATCCAGGCCATCTGGTCGGTCTCCATCATCGCCCAGGGCGGCGGCGCCATCGGCATGTACCTCATTCACAAGAAGCACTCCAAAGAGCGCAACATCTGCATGTCGTCCTTTATTCCGACGCTGGTCGGTATCTCCGAGCCCGCTATCTTCGCTGCAAACATGCGCTATTCGATCATTCCGTTCATCTGCGCATGCATCGGTGCAGGCTGCGGCGGTGCCTTCGTGAAGTTCTTTGAGGTGCGCGCCATCGGTCAGGGTCTGACCGGTGTGCTTGGCCTGCTCATCGTTACGCCCGAGACTCTCGTGTGGTATGTGGCTGGTAATCTCATCGCCTTTATCGTGCCGATCGTCTTGATCTTTGCCTACAACAAGGCAAAGGGCGTTCCGACCACCGATGAAGAGGGCGCTGGTGCTGGCTTCGATGTCAGCTTCTAGTTGAGCCGTTCAGCGTAATGTGCGGATAAGTCCATTTGAGGAAGGGCGCTCGGCTCGTGCGAGTCGAGCGTCCTTCCCTATAGACGAGAAAGTCAATGGCGATGTTTAATCAAAAAAATAAGGTGACACGCGCGGACTATGAGCAGTGGCGTGCCGGACAGGATGAGACGGCTGGTCGCATCGCGTCCGACCCCGATAGGCTCCTGTTCCATGTGGAGCCTGAGCTTGGCTGGCTCAACGACCCCAACGGTTTGGTTCAGATTGGTGATACGTATCACATCTATCATCAATACGATCCGTTCGATGCTGCGCATGGCGGTCCAGTGCTTTGGAACCATCTGACGACAAAGGATTTTGTGACGTACGAGAATCATGGCTCCGTGCTGTTCCCCGATTCCGATTTGGATTCGAACGGAGCGTATTCTGGTTCTGCCTTTGTACGCGATGGCAAGATTCACTACTTCTATACCGGCAACGTCAAGCATTTTGACCGCGATGATTACGACTACGTGTTGACGGGTCGTGAGCAAAACCAGATTCATATGGTTGCCGAGAATCCCGACGAATTGGGCGAGAAGTGCATAGCTGTTGGACCGGTCGATTACCCCGACGATATCGGTACGCACGTGCGCGACCCCAAGATCCTTGAGCACGACGGTATCTACTACATGGTTCTGGGCGCTCGTACGAAAGACGATCGCGGCTGCGTGCTTGTCTATACCTCGCGCGATCTAGAGGACTGGAACTATGCGACGCGTATTGAGCTGGGCGAGAAGTTTGGCTTTATGTGGGAGTGCCCCGATCTGTTCGAGCTCGATGGTGAGCTTATTCTCGTTTGCTGTCCGCAGGGTGTGCCTGCCGATGGATGGCGTTACCGCAATCCGCATCAGTGCGTGTGGTTCTCCATCGAGGCCGATTGGGAGGCGCCGAGCTTTAAAATCGTCGGGCAGGGCATGCCCCCGATGGTCGATGCCGGTTTTGATTTCTATGCTCCGCAGTCCTTTGAGGATGCTGCAGGCCGGCGTTTGATGATCGGATGGTCGGGTTGCCCCGACGCGACGGCAGAAAACCCGACGGTGGCGCGCGGGTGGCAGTGCGCGTTGACGGTGCCGCGAGAGCTGAGCATGCGCGATGGTAAGCTCTGCCAGCAGCCGGCGCACGAGATTGAGAGGATGCGCGGCGACTGCGTTCGCGCGACAGGCGGTGAAACCGTTGAGGAGCCGGGCCGCCTGTTTGATGTTGTGGTTTCCTGTGAGGGCGCCAAGATGGTCGAGCTCGAAATCCGCAAGGGTGTCTTTGTGCGCTATGCAGACGGGATGCTTACCCTCGACATGGGTGACGAAGGCTATGGGCGCGACCAGAGGTCGATCGAGCTCAGCGAGCTTCGCGACCTGCGCGTGCTTTCGGACACTACGATGGTCGAGATTTTTGCAAATGGCGGCGAGGCGGCACTTACGAGCCGTACCTATTCGCCGGCGGTTCCGGCGATGGGGTTGCATGCCGAGAGTGCGGCGTCGATGGATTTCTACCGCCTCGCGCATTAACCATGCGTGAGGCACGATTGGACTTGCTGGGCGGAATGTGTTGCAGTTGCCGCAGCGAACTACCGTTTATCGCGTATAGCTACCGTTTGCGGGATAAGTAACACTCATTTATAAACCGTGTAAAATCTCAGCCAAGCACGGAGTTTTCCAGGGAGACGCTGTCCTTTGTTATGTGCAAGGGACGGCGTCTCTTTGGCGCTTGGACGCCGTTGTGCAACAGTGCGGCGGCGCGTGCCATGTATTGAAAAACCAATGTCGAGATGGGTCGTGATAAGAATGGGCAAGTACGTAATCGTGGTTGAATCTGGTTCGGATGTGACGCCAGAGCTCTGCGAACGCTACGGCATCGTGCGCGTGCCCATGCATGTCACGATTGGTGACGAGACCGTCGAGGACGGCTCGATCGATCCGCTCGAGATTTATTCGCGCTGCAACGAGTTTGGCGTGATGCCCAAGACCAGTGGCTGCGCACCGGCAGATTTCTCCCGTGTGTACGACCGCATTCACGCCGAGCAGCCCGACGCGACTATTCTGCATCTCGCGTATTCCGAGGCCACGACCTGCTCGCATCAGTCCTCAAAGATTGCGGCCCAGGGGCGCGACTACGTGTTCTCCATGGACACGCGCTTTGTCTCGGTGGGCCAGTCGCTCGTTGTCGTCGAGACCGCCAAATACATCGAGGCTCACCCCGATGCCACCGTCGACGAGATCTTTGCATTTACGAACTCCGTCATGGACCGCGTGCTGTTGGGCTTTGTTCCTACGGACCTTGCCTTCCTTAAGGCGGGCGGTCGCTTGTCCAACGTCGCGTTCCTAGGCGCCCATCTGCTCAAGATTAAGCCCTGCATTGAGGTGACGGGCGGCAAGTTCGTGGCGACTAAGAAGTTCCGCGGCTCTATGCTCAAGTGCGCCCGCGCCTTTATTGACCACATGGTTGCCAAGGGCGAGATCGACTACTCGCACATTGGCCTGGCGTATTCGGTGGGCCTTTCCCAGGAGCTGCGCGACGACATGGAGGTCTATGCGCATGACCTGGGCTTTAAGGATATTACCTGGACTCAGGTTGGCGGTGTCATCTCGAGCCATTGCGGCCCGACCGCCTTCGGTGCGGTGCTCACGCTTAAGGCGTAAGGCCTGGCGTCTATCGATTTCTATTGCCTCGGCGACGGGCGGGTTGTGACAACCTTCCCGCCGCTTTTGCGTGAAGTAAAATAGGACGACCTAATTGACCCCTAAACCGTTTTGCCATCATGCGTATGGGCTAGAATGGCTCTGACATTTATGTAACTAAAACCAATGAGAGGCAAGGTAGCGGGAATGGCTGAGATGACGCTCGAGGGTGTGGACGCTCGTCCCGAGGACTCTGCGTTTGCCCTGGGCCGCGTGCATTCGATTGAGACGATGGGTACGGTCGACGGTCCCGGCATCCGCTTTGTGGTGTTTGTTCAGGGCTGTCCCATGCGCTGCGCGTATTGCCACAATCCCGATACCTGGTCTGTTAACGGTGGCACGATGGTGACCGTCGAGCATCTCATGGACGAGTTCCAGAGCAACCATGAGTTCTACCGTAGCGGCGGCATTACCGTTTCGGGCGGCGAACCGCTCCTGCAGCCCGAGTTTTTGGCCGACCTGTTCCGTGTGATGCACAACAACCCCGATGGCCGCGTACACACCTGCCTAGACAGCTGTGGCTATGCATTTGATCCCAAGCATCCGGAGAAGTTCGATGCTGTTCTCAACGAGACCGATATGGTGCTGCTCGACATCAAGCATGCCGATCCGGTTGAGCATAAAAAGCTGACCGGTTGCGATCCTGCGCGCATCCTGGCGTTTGGCGATGAGCTTGCCCGTCGCAAGATTAAGGTTGTTATTCGCCATGTGGTGGTGCCGGGTATCACCGACACGGCGGAGGAATGCGAGAAGCTCGGTCGCCTGATCGCTCCATGGCACAACGTGGTGGGCCTGGAAATGCTGCCGTATCACACGATGGGTGTCGTCAAGTACGAGCAACTGGGTATTCCCTATAAGCTCGAGGGCGTGCCCCAGATGGATACCGCGCGCATGCCCGAGCTGCGCAACGCCGTCATGACGGGCATGAAAAAGCGCCGCGCCGAACTCAAAAACGCCATCGGCTAGCGATCCATTTTCGCCCCCAAGGGCACTCATTGGGGACAGACTTAAATGAGTGCGCGATGGCATTGCGGGCGAGCATGTTTTGGTGCGCAACAAGGCAGGCTGGATTAGCGAGGATGGTTGCTATTCGACATGCGATGCGGGCCTTATCGACATCGATGGCCGTACCTATGTCATGAGCGTCATGACATCGATGCCGTGGAGCGACCGCTCGAGCGAGGTTACGGCTGCGATTGCAAAGGTTCTGTTTGATACGCGAGTTGCGCTGGCTTAGCGTGTTCGTTTGGCGAGGTCAAACAAAATGCTGGTACCATACCGTGGTTGAGAATTTCGTATAGGTTTGGGGAATGGTATGGCTACCATCGCGATTATCGGTGCGCTCGAAAAAGAGATCATGCAGATTAAGGAAGAGCTGAGCGACGTTTGCGAGGCACGGGAGGCAGGCTTGACCGTTGTAAGCGGCGAGCTCGACGGCCTGACAGTTGTCGCCACAACGGCGGGCATGGGCACGGTGAACGCCGCCGCTGCAACACAGCACCTCATTAGCAAGTATGCTCCGCAGGCTGTTGTGTTTTCGGGCATTGCGGGTGGTTTGAACCCCAAGCTCCATATCGACGACGTGGTCATTGGCAAACGCCTGCGCTATCTGGATACCGATACCGCGCTTATCGCCGAGTCCGCACCGGGGCTCGAGGAGTTTGGCTCGACGCCCGCGCTGGTCGATATTGCCGTCGACGTGCTTGCTGAGCGTGGGTTTGTTGACGCTTCGACAAATGCAGTCGCTTCGAACGAGGGCACCAAGCAGTTCCTGGTCGGCACGATTGCCACGGGTAACCGCTTTGTGACGGGCGTCGCCATGCGCAACGACGCTATCGAGGCGACGCATGCCGATTGCGTCGGCATGGAGGGCGCGGCAATTGCCCATGTCGCAACCAAAAATGGTGTCGATTGCCTGGTGTTGCGCGCTATCAGTGATAATTGTGACGAGGCGTACGATGCAATTTGCGAGCGCGAGTTCGATCTGTTCGAGTACGCACGTGTCGCAAGTGACATCACGCTCGATATCGTCCGCCGCATTGCCGCTGCGCAATAGCGCGTCTATTTGTAAGAACCTACGACCAAGGAGTGTCCATGGCCGATTCCATTAACTACCAGCTTGCCAAGTTCGTTGCCAGCTATGGCAAGGTTTCGCAGATTCCCGAGTCCACCTGCCCCGAGGTGAGCTTCGTCGGCCGCTCCAACGTGGGCAAGTCGTCGATCATGAACAAGCTTTTTGGCCGCAAGAACCTGGTCAAGGTTTCCAGCACGCCGGGCAAGACGAGCAACATCAACTTCTTTGAGGCCGACGACGTGCATTTCGTGGACCTGCCGGGTTACGGTTTCGCCCGTCGCTCCAAGGCCGAGCGCGACCGCTGGGCCGAGCTTATCGGCGACTTTTTCGACTCCGAGCGCAGCTTTAACTTAGTCGTCTCGCTGGTGGACATTCGTCACGACCCCAGCAAGCTCGACCACGACATGATCGACTACCTGCAGGGCAACGAGTTCAACTTTATCGTCTGCCTCACCAAAGCCGACAAGCTCAGCCGCACCCAGCAGGCCCGCCAGGCAGCAGCCATCAAAAAGCAGCTCAACGTCCCGGCCGAAAACGTAATCATCACAAGCTCCCAGACTGGCACCGGTATCGATGAACTCAAGCGCCGCATCGCCGAGGCCTGCCTCTAGTAAGCGTCCCATCCCAGTAAGGGCCCCCACCAATAAAAAGCCAAACCATCAGCCCGGCGCCCCTTCAAAGCGTGGGTTCCTATAGACATCGTCGACCACGTTGCTGTAGGGCCGCCCAAGGGTATCCCCTTAAAAACATTCCGCACTGATATTTTCTGTATTGAAGACGTCGATG
>NZ_QSGH01000019.1:31613-39882 GCF_003468085.1 Collinsella sp. AM41-2BH | reverse complement strand
GCGCTGCATGAGCATGCCCTTCTGGCGCGAGGACCTCTAAGTCTTTCCGTTTCCGGTGCGGTCCCCCTACAACCGCACCGGTTTCGCCCGTCAAACGGGCACCGCTACTATTTACGTAATTCATTTTTTCGAAAGGATTTGAACCATGGGTGTTAACCTCTCCGGCCGTAGCTTCCTCAAGCTCCTCGACCTCACCACCGAGGAGATCGAGTACCTGCTCAAGCTCTCCAAGAACTTCAAGGACATGAAGCGCGCCGGCGTTCCTCACCGCTATCTCGAGGGCAAGAACATCGTTCTGCTCTTCCAGAAGACCTCCACTCGTACCCGCTGCGCCTTCGAGGTCGGCGGCATGGATCTTGGCATGGGCGTCACCTACCTCGATCCCGGTTCGTCCCAGATGGGCAAGAAGGAGTCCATCGAGGACACCGCCCGCGTTCTCGGCCGCATGTATGACGGCATCGAGTTCCGTGGCTTTGCCCAGGACGACGTCGAGGAGCTCGCTGCTAAGTCTGGCGTGCCCGTATGGAATGGCCTGACCACCGAGTGGCACCCCACCCAGATGCTCGCCGACATCCTGACCGTCCAGGAGAACTTCAACTACGACATCAAGGGCAAGACCCTCGTCTTCATGGGCGACTGCAAGAACAACGTCGCTCGCTCCCTCATGGTCGTCTGCTCCAAGCTCGGCATGAACTTCGTGGCCTGCGGCCCCGAGGAGTGCATGCCCGCTGACGACGTCATCGAGGCCTGCAAGCCCATCGCTGAGGCTAACGGCTGCACCATCAAGCTGACCACCGACGTCAAGGACGGCGTCACCGGTGCCGACGTTCTCTACACCGACGTGTGGGTCTCCATGGGCGAGCCCGACGAGGTCTGGGCCGAGCGCATCGCTCAGCTCACTCCGTATCGCGTTACCTCCGAGGTCATGGCTATGGCCAACCCGGGTGCCATCTTCCTGCACTGCCTGCCCAGCTTCCACGACACCAACACCACGATTGGCGCCGAGAAGTGCGAGCAGTTCGGCATCACCGAGCAGGAGGTCACCGACGAGGTCTTCGAGAGCCCCGCTTCCAAGGTCTTCGACGAGGCCGAGAACCGCATGCACACCATCAAGGCTGTCATGTACGCTACGCTCAAGTAAGAGCATCTAGCATCTCGCTCGGGGTGCATTGCTGCGCACCCCGAGCGCTTTTGTCTGGTAAAAATCTCGCACCGAGCGACATGCACGGCACGGAAGAGCCGCTTCGGGCGAGATCAGTAAATGATTTATGAAGGGGGGATGAGAACTATGACTGAGACCGCTAAGAAAAAGCGCGGTATGCCTTCATCGTTCACCATTCTTCTTGCTCTGCTGGCAATCGTCGCGGTTGTTACCGTTATCGTCTCCGGTACGTCCGGTGGCGCGGTTACCGCTGCCCGCTTGAGCGATTTCTGCACCGCCCCGGTCAAGGGCTTCGCTGACGCTCTGCCCGTCTGCCTCTTCGTTATGATCCTCGGCGGCTTCCTCGGCATGATGACCGAGACCGGCGCCCTGGACAACGGCATTGCTGTTCTGGTGCAGAAGCTTAAGGGCAATGAGATCATGCTCATTCCCGTGCTGATGTTCATCTTCTCCCTCGGTGGTACCACCTATGGTATGTGCGAGGAGACCGTTCCCTTCTACGCCCTGCTCGCCGCCACCATGATGGCTGCTGGCTTCGACCCCATGGTCGGCGCTGCCACCGTCCTGCTCGGCGCTGGCTGCGGCTGCCTCGGCTCCACGGTTAACCCGTTTGCCGTCGGTGCTGCCGTTGACGCTCTGACTGGCGTTGGCATTGAGGTCAACCAGTCCATCATCATCGGCCTCGGTGCCGTCCTGTGGATTGTTACCACTGTTATGTCCATCCTCTTCGTCATGAGCTATGCCAAGAAGGTCAAGGCTGACAAGGGTTCCACCATCCTTTCGATGCAGGAGCTCAAGGACGCCGAAGAGGCTCACGGCAAGGCTGCTTCCGAGGTTCACAAGGAGGTCAAGCTCACCGGTCGTCAGAAGGGTGTTCTGATCGCCTTTGCCTTCACCTTCGTCGTCATGATCGTCGGCTTCATCCCGCTGGCCGACCTTAACGAGGGCGTCGCCAACTTCTTCGATGCTGGCGCTGTCTATGACGCCGACGGTAACGCCATCGTTCAGGGCTGGTCTGCCCTGATCACCGGCCTGCCCATTGGTCAGTGGTACTTCGACGAGGCTTCCACCTGGTTCTTCCTCATGGCTGTCCTGATCGGTATTATCGGCGGCCTGTCCGAGAAGCAGATCGTCAACACCTTCATCACCGGCGCTGCCGACATGATGTCCGTTGTCCTCGTCATCGCCCTCGCCCGTGGTATCTCCGTCCTCATGGCTAGCACCGGCCTCGACGTCTACGTCCTCGACGCTGCCGCCAATGCTCTGGCTGGCCTGTCCGGCGTGATCTTCGCTCCCATGAGCTTCCTGGTCTACTTCGGCCTGTCCTTCCTGATCCCCTCGACCTCCGGTATGGCTACTGTCTCCATGCCCATCATGGGACCGCTGGCTGTTAAGCTCGGCTTCTCGCCCGAGGTCATGGTCATGATCTTCTCCGCCGCCATCGGTGTCGTGAACCTGTTCACCCCGACCTCCGGCGCCATCATGGGCGGTCTTGCTCTGGCCAAGATCGAGTGGACGACCTGGCTCAAGTTTGCTCTTAAGCTCATCGTCGCTCTCTCCGTCGTCTGCGCCATCATCCTGACCGTCGCTTGCGTGATGCTCTAAGTACCCCTTGGGTACCCCACGGAAACCATGACGATCCTGTAAAGGATCACCTGGTCATCGTCTGTCCGGTGGGGTAACCCCACCGGTAGACTCCTACCTTTAGCCTCCTCCCGTTCCGTGCGCGGGAGGGGGCGACTTGCGTTCCGGCGTTTTACCAAACGCCGGAACCGGTCGACGCTGCGCGCCGCCCAGGACGACAATTTGTCATTCAAAAGGCAAGGCATGACCAAAAGGTCTATGCCTTGCCTTTTTCATGCCAACTTGTACGTTCTGGACGTCGCTCGCTGTCCGTCCTCTGCCTGCGGCGCTTTCCATTGTTGGTGCAGGGGGTAGCTTGCTCGCTCTGGCGCCTGTTCGCTGGCTTCGGCTCTGCCTGTGACGTTTCCATTGTTTGTGCGGAGTGACTTGTTCCCTGCCCTAAATTAGCTACCCCGGGTCCCCGGCGGTTGCGGTGGGCGTGTTTGGTTGGTGCCTGTTGATGGTCTGGTTATCGGGGAGGGCGGGCTCCGTTATAATCGCCTAGAACATAAATGGAAACGGGACGGGAGCCATATATGCGCCAGGGTTTCGACAACGCGAAGTATATCGAGCTGCAGGCTGCTCACATTAAGGAGCGCATCTCGCAGTTTGGCGGCAAGCTGTATTTGGAGTTTGGCGGCAAGCTGTTCGATGACTATCATGCCAGCCGCGTGCTACCGGGTTTTGAGCCGGACAGCAAGTTCCGCATGCTCAAAAGCATCGCCGACGATGTCGAGGTTATCATCGCGATCAACGCGAACCACATCGAGAAAAACAAGGCTCGTGGTGACCTTGGCATTACCTATGACGAGGATGTGCTGCGCCTGGTTGACCTGTTCCGCGGCAACGGCTTTGCTGTCGCGGCCGTGGTCATCACCCAGTACGCTGGACAGCCCGCTGCCGATGTGTTCCGCAACCGCCTGAACGCGCTCGGTATTCCCGCCAAGCTGCACTATCCCATCGAGGGGTATCCGCACGATGTCGATCTGATCGTGTCCGACGACGGCTATGGCAAGAACGAGTTTGTCGAGACCACCCGACCGCTCGTTGTCGTGACGGCGCCCGGCCCTGGCTCGGGCAAGCTCGCCACTTGCCTGTCTCAGCTCTATCACGAGCACAAGCATGGCACGGCCGCCGGCTATGCCAAATTCGAGACCTTCCCGGTTTGGAATCTGCCCCTTACGCATCCGGTCAATATTGCCTACGAGGCCGCCACGGCAGACCTCGATGACGCCAACATCATCGACTCCTTCCACCTGGAGGCCTACAACAAGACCACGGTCAACTACAACCGCGACGTCGAGGCCTTCCCGGTAGTCCGTGCCCTGATGGAAAAGATCCTGGGCAAGAGCCCCTACCAGAGCCCTACGGACATGGGCGTCAATATGGTCGGTTTTGCCATCACCGATGACGATGCCTGCCGCGACGCTTCCAAGATGGAGATCGTCCGCCGCTACTTTACCGCGGTCGAAAATGTGCGCCGTACCGGCGTGGGCGATGAGCAAGTCGACCGTCTCAAGATTATTATGAAGAAAGCCGGCATCGATAAGAACTACTCACCGGCGCGCTCGGCGGCCCTCACCAGGGAGCAGCTGACGGGTGGTCCCGTGGGTGCCATGGTCATGCCCGATGGCTCCGTGGTGACCGGTAAGACCTCCACGCGCCTGGGCGCCGCAAGTTCGCTCATTATGAACGCCCTCAAGCATGTCTCGGGCGTCGACCTTGAGCTCGAGGTCATTAGCGATGAGGCGATCGAGCCCATCAGCAAGCTCAAGACGCATTTCCTGGGCAGCAAAAACCCGCGCCTCCACACCGACGAGACGCTTATGGCGCTGTCGATCACCTCGGCCACGAGTGAGACGGCCGCTCGCGTCCTTTCGGGCCTGGAGCAGCTGCGCGGTTGCGATGCCTTCTTTAGCGTGATTATCTCGCCGACGGACGAGACGGTACTGCGCAAGTTGGGCATCAACGTGTGCTGCGAGCCCAAGTTTGAGCGCCGCGGTTTCTTCCATCGCTAAGTTTGAAGCACCGCGGTAATTGCATTGCATTTTGGCCGTATCGGGTTAGCGCCCGGTACGGCTTTTTGATCAATAAAGCGTCTATTTCGGCGAAAAATAGCTGTTTACCTGCCTAGAAACAATTTGAGCGGTATACAATAACCGTAACTGTTTCATCCTTAGCGGGATGCCGCATGATGGATATTACCTGCCATCGTGAGGTGTGTCGGTCGCGCACGGCGCGTTAGATGCTCGTGCTCGGTTTGAGGAGGCTGCTATGGCGGGCAAGGGTCGTGCGAGTGTCAACGATATGAAGCGTGTCGAGGTGCTGGTGTTGATGGAGATCGACCAGCAAACCGAAGACAATGGCGGGCCGTATGGTTTCTCGCGCAAAACGCTTGCCGAGCGCGTGGGGGTTTCGCCGTATCGTGCCCGCGCCGCAATCGATCGCTTGGATTCCGAAGGTATGATTGATGTCGTCTCGCGTTATAGCGACGACGGCGGTCAGCTTGCAAATGGCATTTGCCTCACCGAACGTGGTGAGTGGTATCTTGAGGGCGTCCGTACCGGCATGCTCGTTCAAGAAATGCTTGAGGACGAGGTTGCTGATCGATAGCAGCATGTAACCCTTGCCATAGTGACGCCGCCTGGGAAACCGGGCGGCGTTTTGTTTCAAGATTGAGAAATGCAATCGCACGCGAGAAAAATTGCGGACGGTCCGCGGCGCGAGTATTACAATGAAGACCCGTAAGATGTGGATAAACAACTTCTACGGGAAGCGCAGGTAACTCAATATGACCAAGCATGTGTTCGTAACCGGTGGCGTGGTTTCGTCCCTGGGCAAGGGTATCACCGCGGCCTCGCTGGGCCGTCTGCTCAAGTCGCGTGGCTACAAAGTAACGATGCAGAAGGCCGACCCGTATCTGAACGTCGACCCCGGTACCATGAGCCCGTTCCAGCATGGTGAGGTCTTTGTAACCGAGGATGGTTACGAGTCCGACCTGGACCTGGGTCATTACGAGCGCTTTATTGATGAGAACCTGACCCGCGATTCCAACTTTACGACCGGTGCCATCTACAAAAGCCTAATCGCCCGCGAGCGTCGCGGCGACTTTTTGGGCGGTACCGTGCAGGTGATTCCTCACGTCACCAATGCCATTAAGGATAAGTTCCGCCGCATCGAGGAGCAGACCGGCTCCGATGTAGTCATCACCGAGCTGGGCGGCACGATCGGCGACATCGAGTCCCAACCGTTTGTCGAGGCCATTCGTCAGTACCGCAAGGAGGCCGGCCCCGAGAACGTCTGCTACATCCACGTGTCGCTCGTTCCCTATATCGTCGCCGCCCACGAGGTCAAGACCAAGCCCACGCAGCATTCCGTCAAGGAGCTCCGCAGCTTTGGCATCCAGCCCGATATTATCGTGTTGCGCTCCGACCACCATATCGATGACGCTATCCGCGGAAAGATCGCAAGCTTCTGCGACGTCGACACCGATTGCGTCTTTACCAACGAGGACTGCGCGAGTATTTACGATGTTCCGCAGCTGCTTGCCGAGCAGGACTTTGACCTGCGCATTTGCGAGCGTCTGGGTCTGGACCCGCGTGAGCGCGACATGAGCGAGTGGAACGAGTTCCTGCGCAAACAGAATCACGCCAACCATCACGCCGACAAGGTGAAGATCGCCGTCGTTGGCAAGTACACGCAGCTGCCCGATGCGTACCTGTCGGTTATCGAGGCCCTGCACCATGCGGGCGTCTTCTACGATCGCCATGTGGACGTCCAGCTGGTCGACGGCGAGAGCCTCGACGAGCAGAATGTCTCCGAAGTTCTGGGCGACGCCTCGGGCATCCTGGTCCCCGGCGGCTTTGGCAAGCGCGCCCTGGAGGGCAAGATCCTCGCGGCCGAGTTTGCCCGCGAGCACAAGATTCCGTATCTGGGCATTTGCCTGGGTATGCAGGTGGCCGTGTGCGAGTTCGCCCGCAACGTCGTCGGCCTTGCCGGCGCCAGCTCCTCCGAGTTCGACCCGGACGGTCCGTTTAGCGTCATCGATCTGATGAGCTCGCAGGAGGATGTCACCGAGAAGGGCGGCACCATGCGTCTGGGCGCCTATCCGTGCAAGCTCGCCGCCGATACCCTCGCTCGCGAGGCATATGGCGAGGATCTCGTCTACGAGCGTCACCGTCACCGCTTTGAGTTTAACAACGCCTTCCGCGACCAGCTTGAGGACGCCGGTTTGGTTATCTCGGGTCTGTCGCCCGACGAGCGCCTGGTCGAGATGGTCGAGCTGCCGCGCGACGTGCATCCTTGGTATGTGGCAACCCAGGCCCACCCCGAGTTCAAGAGCCGTCCGACCAACCCGCAGCCGCTGTTCCGAGAGTTCGTGCGTGCCTCGATCGGTCAGCACGAGGGTGTCGATCGCCTGCAGGTGACGCCCATGAACCTCGCTACGGACTAAGGGTGCCGGCGAACAAAGAACATACCGAAGCTACTCCCTCGTCGCTCGCCGTGGCGGCGGGGGAGTATCTCGATTACCTCGCGGTCGAGCGGGGTTTGGCGCGCAACACGATTGCGGCCTATCGTCGTGACCTGACGACGTACTGCGCGTATCTGGAGCGGGCGGGCATCATGTCTTTTGATGAGGTGACTCGTCAGGTCGTGGAGGGCTTTGTCGCCGACCGTCGCGATGGGGGCTATTCCGATGCCTCGGTGGAGCGTGCGCTTGCGGCCGTGAAGGGCCTGCATGCCTTTTTGGTGCGCGATGGGATTGTGGCCCAAAATCCAACGGCGGCGTTGCGCCTGCCTAAAAAGGCTGAGCGTTTGCCGGAGTATCTATCGGTGGAGGATGTCTCGGCGCTGCTCGATCAAGACTTCCCCGAGGGCGAGATGGGCTTGCGCGACCATGCCATCTTGGAAGTGCTCTACGGATGCGGCTTGCGTGTGAGCGAGTTGGTGGGGCTCGATGTGGGCGATATCCATATCGACGATGGCTTTGTGCTCGTTCGCGGTAAGGGCTCAAAGGAACGCCTGTCCCCGTTGGTGGGAAGCGCGGCGCGAGCTCTGACGCGCTATATAACTAAGGGGCGTTCTCGCTTGGCCGCCCATGCTCACGGGACGGAGACCTTGGCGGTCTTTTTAAATAAGAACGGCCGCCGTCTGTCGCGCCAGGGCATCCATGCCATCTGTGAGCGCTACGGGCGCCAGGTGGGGCTGGTGGGACTCCATCCCCATACGCTGCGTCACTCCTTTGCCACCCATATGCTTGCGGGCGGTGCAGACCTCCGTGTGCTACAGGAGATCTTGGGACATGCCGATATATCGACCACGCAGGTCTACACGCATGTCGATCGTACGCAACTGACCGAGGTCTATCTGGCGGCGCACCCGCTGGCACATCGTTAACACATCGCCGGCCTGCATATCTATAGGTATTTGGGGACGGGCCCCAGATTGCCGCGGCGTGCTTTTGCGCGCGCATGGGCAATCTGG
>NZ_QSGH01000019.1:31334-31602 GCF_003468085.1 Collinsella sp. AM41-2BH | reverse complement strand
TCTGGGGCCCGTCCCATTTTTTGCCACTTGTCGTCGCGGTGGTGGGCCGCATGTGCCTTGGGTGGGGGAGTTTGGGGGCGATGTGAACGGCATGTAAAGGGACGCAAAAATCGCCTCAAGGTCAACTTGAAGGTTGAGGTTGAAAGGCGGGGTGCCACAGGTGGCATCCCGCCGTTGCTGTAAACACAACATATTGTGTTTTCGAACATATGATTGGGGGGTGTTTTGCAATATATGGTGGGTGGAGTGGTGGGGCGGGGTGGGGGAA